>NZ_BAAGSN010000012.1:0-18760 GCF_054782415.1 Sinomonas soli
CGCTGGCCCGAACCCACCCACGCCTCCGACGCCACCTACAACTTCCCCTCCAACTAGACCCAGCCCCTTCCGTCTGAAGGTCACCACCTGGGAGTCACCTCCTGGAGGTCAACGTCCTGACAATGACCTCCAGGGGGTGACTCCCAGACGGTGAGGGCGGGGAGCCCGCTGTGCCCGGCTACGGCCGAGCCGCGTCCCCGCCCTGCCGCAGCGCGTCGGCGAGCACCTGCACGAGATGCCGGCCCTCGAGCCCGGCGAGGTCCGCCACCTGGGTCCGGCACGAGAATCCGTCGGCCAGGATCTCGCGGTCGGGCGAGGCCTCGGCCCGGGCGAGGATCCCGCCGCGGGCGATCTGCTCGGAGACCTCGTAGTGGCCCGCCTCCATGCCGAAGTTCCCGGCGAGACCGCAGCACCCGGCGGAGACCTCCACGTCGCAGCCCATAGACTCGAGCAGCCGCCGGTCCGGCCCATAGCCCATGATCGAGTAGTGGTGGCAGTGCGGCTGGACGAGCAGCTTGCGCCCGGAGTGCGGCGGCTCCCAGCCGATCCCCGTGAGGAACTCAGCCACGGTCTTCACCGAGCCCGCCACCTCGGCGGCGCGCGGGTCCCGTGGCAGCAGCTCGACCAGATCCGAGCGCAGCGTCGCGGTGCAGCTGGGCTCGAGCCCCACCACGGTCCGTCCGGCCTGGACGTGCGGGGCGAGCTCGTCCAGGGCCCGGTGCAGGCGCACCTTGGCCGCATCGAGCTGGCCCGTGGAGATGTACGTGAGCCCGCAGCACGCCTTCCCGGCCGAGACCTCGACGTCGCACCCGGCGGCCTCAAGCACGGCGATGGCGTCGCGGGGGATCTTCGGGTCGAGGGCGTCCGAGAACGTGTCGACCCACAGGAGCACCTTCGGCCCACCGCGCCGCGCACCTGCCGCTTCCGCCTCGCCTCCTGGCGCACGACGCCGGCCCCGCTCCTCCCAGCGGAACGGCGCGGCGGGCAGGCGGGGTAAGGAGCGGCGCCGGTCGGCCCCCATGAGCGTGAGCGCTGCGGCGCGCAGTGCCGGGACCCGCCCTGCGAGGTTGGCCAGCGGGGCGAAGGGCGCAGTGAGCCGGAGCCACCGCGGCAGCCGGCCGAGGGTGTAGTGGCTGAGGGGCCGCAGGCGCCGCCGGTAGGTCTGGAACAGCGTCTCGGACTTGTACCGGGCCATGTCGATGCCGGTAGGGCAGTCGCTAGCGCAGGCCTTGCAGCTCAGGCACAGGTCGAGCGCCTCGTGCACCTCCGGCGAGCGCCAGCCCTCCCGCACCAGGCTGCCGTTGAGCATCTCCTGCAGCGCCCGGGCGCGCCCGCGGGTCGAGTCCTTCTCGTCGCGGGTTGCGATGAAGGAGGGGCACATGAACGCTCCGGCGCCCCGCGCGTCCGCCCGGCACTTCCCCACGCCCACGCAGCGGTGCACGGCGGAGGTGACGCTCCCGCCGTCGTCCGCGAAGGCGAAGCCGGACCCGACCCGCAGCTCGACCGCCTGGGGCCGGCGGAGATCGGCGTCGACCTTCGCGGGGCGCACCACGATCCCCGGATTCATCAGGTCCTCGGGATCGAACAGGGCCTTGAACTCGGCCATTGCCGTGAGGGCGTCGGCGCTGTACATCGCGCCGAGCAGCTCGGACCGGGCGCGGCCGTCGCCGTGTTCGCCGGAGAGGGAGCCGCCGTGGGCGGCCACGAGCTCGGCGGCCCGCTCGAGGAAGCGGCGCAGCACCGCGCCGTCGTGCTCGAGGGGGAAGTCGAGGCGGAGGTGCACGCACCCGTCGCCGAAGTGGCCGTAGGCCATGCCGCCCACGCCCTCGCTGTCCATGAGACCGGCGAGGGCCCGGAGGTAGTCGCCGAGGTACTCGGGCGGGACGGCGGAGTCCTCCCAGCCGCCCCAGGCCTGCCGGTCGTCCTGGGTGCGGCCGGCGTGCCCCGAGGCGTCTTCGCGGATGCGCCAGAGCCGACTGGCCTCCTCGCCCGCGGGGAGGACCTGGATCGCGTCGGTGGCCGCGGCGTCGGCGAGGCGGCGTGCGGCCTCGGCCGCCTCGTCGGGGGTGTCCCCGGGCAGCTCGGCGATGAGGAGGCAGCCGCCCTGGGGGACGTCGGGCACGCTGCCGGGGCCCTTGGCCCGCCGGACCGCATCGAGCAGGCCGGTGTCGAGGGCCTCCAGGGCGAGGGGGCGGAAGGGCAGGAGGTTGGGCACGTCGTCGGCCGCGGCGGCGAGGCCGGGGTAGCCGAGGACCGCGAGCGCGGGCGCCTCCGCGCGGGGGACCAGACGGAGCGTGGCCTCGAGGAGCACCCCGCACGTGCCCTCGGTGCCCACGAGGGCGGCGGCGAGGTTGGAGCCGTTCTCGGGGAGGAGGTGCTCGAGGGAGTAGCCGGAGACCTGGCGGCGGAACCGGCCGAACTCGGTGCGCAGCAGCGCTCGCCACCGGTCCACGAGCCCGGCGAGGCCGGGGACGGCGTCGAGCGCCTCCGCGCCGGAACCGGCCGTGATCACCTCCCCCGACGGCGTGAGCCACGTCAGCGAGAGCACGTTGTCCGCGGTCCTGCCGTAGGACATGGCGTGGGCCCCGCACGCATTGTTGCCGATCATCCCGCCGAGCGTGCAGCGGGTGCCGCTCGCCGGGTCGGGGCCGAAGCGCAGGCCGTGCGGGGCGCAGGCGTCCTGGAGGTCCTTGAGGACGACGCCGGGCTCGACCACCGCCGTCCTCGCCTCCGGGTCGAGGCTCACGATCCGGTTCAGGTGCCGGGACGTGTCGATGACCAGGCCGGGCCCGATGGAGTTGCCGGCCATCGAGGTGCCGCCGCCGCGCAGGGTGACGGGAACCCCGTGGCGGCGGGCGGCCGCGACCGCCTCGATGAGGTCCTCGCGGCTGCGGGGACGCACCACGACGCCCGGCGTCACGCGGTAGTTCGCCGCGTCCGAGGTGTAGAGCGCCCGGGTCAGGGACGAGTCGTCCACGTCGCCGCGGAGGCTGCCACGCAGCTCCTCGACGAGGGCGCGGAGGCCCTCTGGGCTCCGGCGGCTGGTGTCAGGACGCTGCACGGTCGACGTCATGCTCCAGTGCTACCCCGGATCGGCCGCGGATCACAGTCCAGCCCGCGGATACCGGCTCAGCCGGCGAGGCCCTTCTCCTTCAGCCACGCGTCCGCCGCGGCCTTGGGGTCCTGCTTGGCGCTGCCCGAGACCTGGTCGTTGAGCTTGACGAGGTCCGCCGTGGTCAGCGCTGCCTGGACCTTGTTCAGCACGCCCTTGGCCTTGTCCGTGATCCGGTCGGTGCGCACGAGGGGCACGACCTGCTGGGCGGCGAAGTTGTTCTGCGGGTCCTCGAGCGTCACGAGGTGGTTCTGGGAGATGAGCGGCGAGGTCGTGAACACGTCCGCGGCCTGGATCTGGTTGTCCAGGAGTGACCTGACGGTGACCGGGCCGCCGCTGTCGCTGAGCGGGACGAACTGCTTGGGCGTGCACCCGTACTTGGCCTTGAGGCCGGGCAGGCCCTGCGGGCGGTCCTTGGCCTCGGGCGGCATGCCGAGGGAGATCTGGTCGCAGACCTTACCGAGGTCGGCGAGGGTCTTGAGGCCGTACTTGTCCGCGGTGGCCTGGGTGACCACGATCGAGTCCTTGTCCTCGGCGTTGGCCGGGTCCAGGACGGCGAGGCCCTGCGGCGTCGCGGCGGGGAGGGCCTTCATGACGTCCGCGGCGCTCACGGCCGTGGCGTTCTTGTCGAAGTAGCGCAGGAGGTTGCCCGAGTAGTCCGGCACGGCGTCGATCGAGCCGTCCTGGAGGGCCTTGACGTAGACCTCGCGGGAACCGATCCCGGTCTTCGTGGTCGCATGCACGCCGGCGCCGTTGAGCGCCCCGGCGTAGATGTCGGCAAGGATCTCGCTCTCGGTGAAGTTCGCCGAGCCCACCACGATCGGGCCGCCCGCACTGGCCTGGCCCGAGGCGGGCGCCGTCGAGAGCGGGTTGGAGCCGCCGCCGCACGCGGACAGGGCGAGGGCGACGACGGGTACGGCCACGAGGGCGGCCCTGCGGGCAAGGCGTCGGTAGATGGTCACGGTCGGGTTCCTCCTGCGGTCGGTGCGGTGACGTGCCGTGCTCCCGGACCGGTGCTCGCACCCGGGTCGAAGGCCATCATCCCCTGTTCTTCGGAACGGGCGGAGGAACGGATGGCCAGTGGCGCGGCGCGGGCGCGGCGGCGCCGGCCGCGATGCCGGTCCCGAGCCCGAGCAGGGGGCCGAGGCCTGCGATGCGGTTGGCCTGCTCGTCCTCGTCTTTCGGGATGCCGACCCCGGCCGCGCCCGCGAGCCGGCGCGCCGATTCCTCCGGCGTGCTGGTCCGCCACTGCGCGCGGGAGACGCTCCTGCCCTAAGCGGCGGGGCCGGATTCGACCGCCAGGCCGGCGAGGCGCCACTCGAGCATCCCGTCCTCGAGCCGGCGCGCGGTGACGCCGTGGGCGCGGAGGAGGTCCACGGCGTCGTACGCCATCACGCAGTAGGCGCCGCGGCAGTAGGCCACAACCTCGGAGTCCTCAGGCAGCTCGGCCAGGCGCGCCCCGAGCTCGTCGAGGGGGATGGAGAGGGCGCCGGGAAGGTGCCCGGCCTCGAATTCCTCCCCGGGGCGGACGTCGAGCACCGTCACGGTCCCCGCGGCGGTCCGCTCGGCGAGCTCCTCGCGGGTCAGCCCCCGCTCGGCGCCCCGCTCCCCCGCGAGGCGGAGGTAGGCGACCCGCCGCGGCTCGACGCCGGCCACCCGCTCCTGCGCGACCCCCCGCAGGAGCGCGTACAGGCGCAGCACGTCCGGGCCCGCCACGGTGTAGTAGATGCGGGTGCCCTCGCGGCGGGTGGCCACGAGCCCCGCCTGCCGGAGGGTCTGCAGGTGCGCGGACGCCGTCGACAGCCCGAGCCCCGCGGCTTCGGCGAGCACCTCGACGCTCCGCTCGCCCTGCGTGAGGAGGTCGAGCAGCTCGAGCCGCTTCCCGTTGGCCAGGGCCTTGCCCACGCGGGCGAACTCCTCGAACAGTGCTGCCTTGTCCGCCCTGCGGCCGACCGACCCCTCTGCCATCCAGTCCTCCAAAGATCCGTGTAATACTGGATCAGATCCTATTCCATGTTTCTTTGGAGAACCAGTGAAGACCACCGCTCCTCCAGCCCTCGGCCTGAGGCAGAACCTCGCCCAGTTCATGCTGCTCGTCGCGGTCAACGCCCTCGTGGGCGGAACCCTCGGGCAGGAGCGCACGGTCCTGCCGCTGCTCGCCACCCGCGAGTTCCGGCTCGACCTCTACACGAGCGCCCTGACCTACATCCTCGCCTTCGGGGTCTCCAAGGCCGCGATGAACTACTTCGCCGGAACCCTCTCGGACCGGTTCGGCCGCAAGCCCGTGCTCGTGGCCGGCTGGCTCGTGGCGATCCCCGTGCCGCTGATGCTCATCGCGGGCCCGGACTGGGCCTGGATCGTGGCCGCGAACGTGCTCCTCGGCGTCAGCCAGGGCCTCACGTGGTCCACCACCGTAGTGATGAAGATGGACCTCGTCGGGCCCCGCCAGCGCGGCCTCGCCATGGGCCTGAACGAGGCGGCGGGCTACCTCGGCGTCGCGGTGACCGCCCTCGCCACCGGCTGGATCGCCGCCCAGTACGGCCTCCGGCCGGGACCGTTCCTCCTCGGCGCGGCCTACATCGCGCTCGGTCTGGGCCTCTCCGTCCTGACCGTGCGGGAGACCCACCACCATGCCATGCTCGAGGCCGCCCAGCACGTCTCCGCCCGGGCCGCGGCCCACGGGGGCCTCACCACCGGGCAGGTCTTCCGGCTCACGAGCTTCACGGACCGCTCCCTCTCCGCGGTGAGCCAGGCCGGCATGGTCAACAACCTCAACGACGGCCTCGCGTGGGGGCTGTTCCCGGTCCTGTTCGCCTCGGCCGGGCTGAGCCTGGGCCAGATCGGCCTCCTGGCCGCCGTCTACCCCGCAGTGTGGGGCGCCGGCCAGCTCGTCACCGGGGCCGCCTCGGACAGGTACGGCCGCAAGTGGCTCATCGCCGCCGGGATGGTGGTCCAGGCGGTCGCCCTCGGGATGGTCGCGGCCGGGCACGGCTTCGGGATCTGGCTCGCCGCGGCCGTCCTGCTCGGCGCCGGCACGGCGATGGTGTATCCGACGCTGCTCGCGGCGATCGGCGACGTGGCCCACCCCGCCTGGCGCGCCCGCTCGGTGGGCATCTACCGCCTCTGGCGCGACGGCGGGTTCGCCGTCGGCGCCCTGCTCTCCGGCATCCTCGCGGACGTCTACGGGCTGCCGACGGCGGTCGCGGCCGTCGCGGTCCTCACCGCCCTCTCCGGGCTGGTCGTCGCGGTGCGCATGCGCGGCGGCGACCACGCCGCGGCGTAGCGCATCTCTGCGAAGGAGACGGATCCCCACGGAAGGCGACGCACGACGGCGGGCGCGCACCCGCCGTCGTGCGCCGCCGAACGGAGGGGTCGGGCTCAGCCCTTGAGCGAGCCAGCGGCGATCCCCTCGATGAAGTAGCGCTGGCCGAACGCGAAGATGACCATCATCGGCAGGGTCACCAGCAGCGACGCGACCATCACGAACTGGTAGTCGCCGTGGCCCCCGGCCGTGGGCGAGTACATGGTCATCGCGTAGGCGATGCCGAGTGGCACGGTGTACCCGTGGGGGTCGCCGAAGTTGAGGTAGATGAGCGGGCCGGCGAAGTTGTTCCACGAGGCCTGGAACTCGAAGATGAACACGATGATCGCGCTCGGCAGCGCCAGCGGGAACGCGATCCGGCGGAAGAGCCCGAAGAAGGAGCATCCGTCGATCCGCGCAGCCTCGAACAGGTCCCGCGGCAGCGAGAGGTAGAACTGCCGCATCAGGAAGATGTAGAACGCGGACCCGAACAGCGTCCCGCCCCACAGTGGCACCGTGGTCCCGAGCCAGCCGAGCGTCTTCCAGATCAGGTAGTTGGGGATGAGCGTCACGGCGCCGGGCAGCATCATGGTGCCGAGCAGGACGCTGAACAGCGCGTTCTTCCCCGGGAACCTGAAGTAGGCGAACCCGAAGGCGATGGCCGAGCTCGTGAGGGTAACGAGCGTGGCCGCCGCGAGCGCGATGAAGACCGAATTGAAGACCCAGCTGAGCAGGGGCAGCTGGTTCCAGACGTCCGCGTAGTTCTGCGGCGTGGGCGTCAGCGGGATCAGCCGGTTGTCGAAGACCTCGCCGCGCGGCTTGAGCGAGGCCGCGAGCAGCCACGCGAACGGGTACAGGAAGGCGAGCGCGAAGCCGATGAGCAGCACCCAGCGCACGGCACTGCCGAGCCGCCGCAGTGTCCGGCTCCGGCGATCGGCCCCGGGCCGCGGGGCAGCCGGATGGCCGGCCGAACCGCGCCGCTGTGGCTCGGCGGTGCCCGGGATGGAGCCCGCGGCGGTGAGGGGCGCGGCCGCCGCGGCGGAGGAGGGATCGTCTGCAGCGGTCGGTTCGAGGCCGGGGTTGGCGTTGGTCACGGGCGGTCGTTCCCCTCGTAGTGGACGAACCGGTTGCCGACCTTGATCTGGACCAGGGTGATGACCATGATGATCGCGAACAGCAGCCAGGCCATCGCGGCGGCCGGGCCGAAGTTGAACTGCTGGAACGCCTGCTGGTAGAGGTACACGCCGTAGAAGCGGGCTGCGTCCGGCACGGACGAGTTCCCGTCCCGGTAGAACAGCAGGTACGCCTGGTCGAACACCTGCAGCGCCCCGATCGTGTTGACGATCACGAGGAAGAACAGCGTCGGGGAGATCATCGGGATGGTGATGTGGAAGAACTGCTGGACGCGGTTGGCGCCGTCCGTCGCCGCCGCCTCGTAGAGCTCCCGGGGCACAGCCTGGAGCGCCGCGAGAAGGATCACGGTGGTGCCTCCGACGCCCCACAGGCTCATCAGCACGATCGAGGGCTTCATCCAGACGGGGTCAGCGAGCCACTGCGGCCCGACGATGCCGAACAGGCCCAGGAACTTGTTGATGGCCCCGCTGTTGCCGTTGAGCAGCAGGAGGAACACGGCGGCCGTGGCGACCCCGGGCGTCATCTTGGGCAGGTAGTAGACCACCCGGAAGAAGCCGGAGGCCCGCTTCACCCCGTTCAGCAGCGAGGCCAGCAGGAGCGCGAAGGCGATGTCGAGCGGCACAGCCATCGCGGCGTAGACGAAGGTGTTCCCGAGCGAGGCGAGGACGTTCGGGTCCTGCACGAGCCTTGCGTAGTTCTCGAAGCCGGCCGGGCTGCTGGCGCCCGTGGCGAGGTCGTAGTTCTGGAACGAGAGCACCAGGCTCCAGCCCATCGAGATCACCGTGAAGATCAGCAGCCCCGCGATCCACGGTGCGATGAAGAGGTAGCCGGCAGCCGACTCCCGGAGGTTGTACTTCCTCCTCCGGGACGGGCGCCCCCCGCGTGCGGCGCGGGGCGCCCGGGCTGTCCGGCCGCTGGTCTCGGCCGTCATCAGCCGTTCTTGCCGGCCGAGGTCTGCTGCCAGGCCCGCAGCGCCGTGGCCTGCGCGTCCTTGAGGGCGGTGGCCGGATCCTTCTCGCCGGAGAGTGCCACGGCGACGGCGTTGGAGAGCGCGTCCTTGATCGCCGACCCCGCGGGGGAGCTGCCGAAGGAGGCGGTGTTCCCGTCCAGCGTCGAGTACGCAGTGCTGATCAGCTGGTCGAAGTCCGCGCTGCCCGAGGGCGCCACGTGGGCGTCGCGGACCGCCTTGTCAGCGGCCGGGGAGCCCGTGAACAGGCCCGTGTTGATCGAGTTCTTCTGCTGGACCGTCTTGGCCCGGGCGTCGCCGGCCGCCTTCCAGGCGTCCAGGGAGGTGGCCTTGATGGCCCACGTGCACGCGGCGGAGGGGTTCTTGGCCGCGGTCGGGATGGCGAGGGCGGTCCCGCCGGCGTAGCCGAGGGCCTTGCCGTCCATGGTCTTGATGGGCACCCCGACCACGCTCACCTTGTCCTTGGTCGCGGAGAGCACGTTGATGTACCACTGCGCCCAGGTCTGGGCGCCGACCTCGTTCTTCACGTACTGGTTCTCGTTGCCGAAGACGTCCATGGAGTCCTTGAAGGACTTGATGGCGGCGTAGCCGCCCTGGGCGTCCATGAGCTTCTTCATCCAGGTCAGGGCCGTGACGTCGGCGGCCGCGTCCAGGGTCGGCTTGCCGCTGGCATCCATGGCGCTCCCGCCGAAGACCTGCAGCCACAGGTCGGCGGAGCCGGGCAGGTCGGCGTCGAAGCCGATCACCGAGGGCTTGCCGCCGGAGGCCTTGTACATCTTCTGCGCGGCCGCCACGATCTGGTCCGGCTTGGACGTGTCGAGCTGGTCGGTGCCCACGCCGGCGGCCTGCATCACGTTCTTGTCCGCGATGAGCATGGAGGTCTGGAAGAACTGGGGGACCCCGTAGACCTTGCCGTTGTAGGTGACGCTCTTCGTGGCCGCGGGGTAGTACTGCGTCTGCGGGTCCACACCCCAGAGCGAGTAGCAGGCGTCGAGGGGCTGGATGAGGCCCTTGTCCGCGAGCGTGGGGACGAGGCTGCGGTCCACCTGGATGAGGTCCGGGACCTGGCCCGAGGCCGCCTGGGCGGAGAACTTCTGGGCGTCGAAGTTGGTGGTGTCCATGGTCACCGTGGCAGGGGCGACCGCCTTCGTGGCCAGATCGGAGCGGGACTTGCCCACCTCGTCCGAGGGGTTGAAGCCGCTGGTCTTGAGCGTGCCCGAGACGTCCTTGCTGAACGATCCCGCGCCGGCCCGGCCGCTGGGGGCGGCGCTGCCCCCGGACGCGGCGGGGTTGCACGCGGTGAGTGCCACGAGAACGGACAGGGACAGCGCTGCGGCGCTGAGCTTGGTCCTGTGAGTCGACATTGACGTCCTCTTCCTTCAAGCCGTTGAAGTCCCCCGGGGGTGCGCAGGGGGACGTACGGAGTTCCGGGTGTCCCCCCTGCTTGAGAACGATGCCCCTTCTAGGCGAAGGCTATCGAGGAGAAGCGGAGGAGTCCCGCACCCGCCGCCGCCGTGTCGGAAGCGGCCCGCTTGCCCTGCGGGGCAAAGCGGCCTACAGTAGAAATACCCCCAGGGGTATCAGCTCTCGGACAAAGGAGAATCCTCATGTGCAGCCCCGCAACGTGCCCCACCTGCGGCAAGGTGACCTGGACTGGCTGCGGCCAGCACGTCGACCAGGTGTTCGCGAACGTCCCCGAGTCCCGCCGCTGCCCCGGGCACGACGGGTCCGCCGCCGGCGGCAGCCTGCCGGGCAAGTTCCTCTCCTGGCGGTGAGCGCTCCGGGGCCGCAGGGCTCCGCGTTCGACGCCGACCCCGTCCTCTCCCTGCCGACCGCCCCGCCGCTGGCCCCCGCCACGCGGCGGGCGGTCCTGGCGACGTGGACGCGGGGGCGATGGGCCACTGCCGCGGCGGCCGCGGTGCTCGCGGCCGCCACGCTGGTCGTGGCCAACGGGGCCTTCGACGCCGCCTCCCTCCCAGGCGCCCTCTGGACGGCGGTCCTCGTCGCAGCCGGCTCGGCCGCGTTCGGGCTGCTCGTCGGCAGCCTCGTCGGAGCCCCGATCGGGGCCGAGGCGACCGCGTGCGATGTCCGCGGGCCGCTGTTCGGCATGATGGGCCTGCTGCTGGGCACGACGCAGGGCCGCTCGAGCCTGCTCGTCCAGCTGTTCGCCGGCCTGCCCCCGGACGCGATCCGCTACGGGGTCCAGCCCGCGGTGGGCGCCGCCGCGGTCGCGCTCATGGCGGCCGCACTCTCGGCGCGCCTCAGGCTCGAACGCGATGCCGTCGCGGATCCGGCCGGCGCCCAGGCCTGCGCGACCTGCGTGCCCCTGTTCCCGCGCCACCCGCAGCCGTAGGCCCGTAGGCCGCCCCGCCAAGGGGGCCGCCTACGGAATCTGCGGCGCCTGGGCCTTCGCGGCGAGCAGGCCGAGGAGGAGCCTGTCCCGCTCGGCGAGCACGGCGCGCCAGTCCCGGCCCTCGAGCTCGGCGGCCACGCCCTCGGCCATGGTCGCGATGTACTCGTCGGTCTCGGGGTACGCGCCCAGATCCGCCGCCCACTCCCGCATGGACGGCCCGAGGTGCTCGAGGAAGTGGGTGATCCCGCCGTCGCCCCCGCCTGCATGCATCGTGAGGAACGGCCCCAGCAGCGCCCACCGCAGGCCGGGGCCGTACGCGACCGCCGTGTCGATGTCCGCGACGCTCGCCACGCCGGTGCTGACCAGGTGGAACATCTCCCGCCAGAGGGCGTCCTGCAGCCGGTTGGCCACGTGCCCCGGGACCTCGCGGTTGATCCGGATGGGCTTCTTGCCGATCCCGGTGTAGAAGGACAGGGCCCGGTCCACGTTCTCGGGTGCGGTCTGCGCCCCGCCGAGCACCTCGACGAGCGGGATGAGGTGCGGCGGATTGAAAGGGTGCCCGAGCACGAGCCGCTCCGGGTGCCGCATGCCCCGCTGCGCCTCGGAGACCAGCAGCCCCGAGGACGAGCTCGCGATGAGCACCTCGGCGCCGGCGCCCTCCTCGATCTCGGCGAGGATGGCACGCTTGAGCTCGAGCCGTTCGGGCCCGTTCTCCTGGACGAAGTCCGCTCCGCGGGCTGCCTCGGCGGCCGTGGGTGCGAACGTGAGGCGGTCCTGCGGGGCGCCGCCCTCCCCCGCCCCGACACCGAGCGCCTCGAGGGTGGGCCAGAACGCCTCGACGTGCGCGCGGAGCCGGCCTTCGGCGCCGTCGGCGGGGTCCGAGGCGGCCACTCGGAAGCCGCGGGAGAGGTAGTAGGCGGCCCAGCTCGCGCCGATGGTGCCGGTGCCGATCACGGCCACCGTCCCCGGGGTCGTCGTGGGGGTCATTGCGGTCCTTCCATGGTCAGAGCGCCTTCACGGCGCCGAGGACCTTGGTGAGGGAGTCCTTCGCGTCGCCGAACAGGAGGGCGGTCTTGGGGTCGTAGAGCAGCTCGTTCTCGATGCCGGCGAAGCCCGGCCGCATGGACCGCTTGAGGAAGACCACCTGCTTGGCGTCGGCGACCTCGAGGATCGGCATGCCGTAGATCGGGGAGCCGGGAGTGGACTTCGCGGCGGGGTTGACCACGTCATTCGCGCCCACCACGAGTGCGACGTCGGCCTGCCGGAACTCGCCGTTGACCTCGCTCATCTCCTTGAGCGACTCGTAGGGCACGTTCGCCTCGGCCAGGAGCACGTTCATGTGGCCCGGCATGCGCCCGGCCACCGGATGGATGGCGAACTCGACGTCGGTCCCGCGGGCCTCGAGCGCGGCCGCGAGCTCTGCAGCCGTGTGCTGCCCCTGCGCGACGGCGAGCCCGTACCCGGGCACGATGATGACCTTCTGCGCGTAGCCGAGCAGCACGGCCACGTCCTCGGGGTTCGAGGAGCGGACGGGGCGGTCGGAGACGGCGGTGGAGCCCGCCGTCGACCCTCCCCGGAACGCGCCGAACATGATGTGCGTGACGCTGCGGCCCATGGCGGCCGCCATGAGCCGGGTGAGGATCGTGCCGGACGCGCCGACGAGGGTGCCGGCGACGACGAGGAGCACGTTGCCGAGCACGAGCCCGCTCGCCGCCACGGCCAGGCCGGTGAACGCGTTGAGCAGCGAGATCACGATGGGCACGTCCGCCCCGCCCACGGGCAGCACGAGGAGGATGCCCGCCAGGAGCCCGAGGGCGAGGAGCACGACGGCGAGCGGCATCGAGCCCGTCGCGACCACGGCCCCGGCCGCGACGAGCGCGGCGAGCAGCACGGCGCCCATGAGCACGGGCAGTCCGAGGAACGTGACGGGCCGGGTGGTCATGAGCTCCTGGAGCTTCGCGAAGGTCACCGCAGACCCGGCGAAGGAGACGGCGCCCACCAGGAGCGTGAAGACGATCGCGAGCCGCACCCAACCGCCCGTGGGACCGTCCGCGTGGGGAAGCTCGAGCAGGGCGACGAGGGCAGCCGCGCCGCCGCCCACGCCGTTGAACAGGGCCACGAGCTGCGGCATCTGGGTCATCTTCACGCGGCGGGCGATCGGCGCCGCGATCGCCGCGCCCACCGCGATCGCCGCGAGGATCCAGGGGATGTTGGCGAGCCGGCTCGAGAGGAAGACGGTCACGAGGGCGATCGCGGCGCCGAGGGCGCCCACGAGGTTTCCGCGGCGCGCATGCTTCGGTGAGGACAGGCCCTTGAGGGCCAGGATGAAGCACACGGCCGCGGCGAGGTAGAGCAGCGCGGTCCAGGTCGGGCCGAGGAGGGGCGCGGAGGCGGTCACCGGGCGTCCTCCTTGGCCCCGGGAGCGGGGCGGCGGCCCTTGAACATCTCGAGCATCCGGTCCGTCACCACGAACCCGCCCACCAGATTGGCCGTGGCGAGCACGACGGCGAGCAGGGCCACCGCGAGCACCCACCCGTCCTCTGCCTGGCCAGCCACGACGATCGCGCCCACGAGGATGATCCCGTGGATCGCGTTCGCGCCGGACATCAGCGGGGTGTGCAGGATGCTGGACACCTTCGAGACCACCTCGAAGCCCACGAACACCGCGAAGACGAGGATCGTGAGCACCTCCACGCCGCCCATCAGCCTGCCCCTTCCTCGGTCTCGTCGGGTTCGCCCGGCGGCCTGTCGCGCCGCACCGTCCCGGCGGCGACCGGGCTGCCCGCGGCACCGGCCGCCGATGGGGTGGCCGCGAACGCGGCGACCGCCTCGGCGGTCGGCTCGTGGCGCACCTCGCCCGCGTGCGTCAGGCAGGCGCCGGCCACCACCTCGTCGTCGAAGTCGGGGCGGATCTCGCCGCCGTCGCCCGGTTCGCGCGGCACGAGCAGCTCGATGAAGTTGGCGACGTTCTTGGCGTACAGGCGCGAGGCGTCCGCGGCCATCGCCGAGGCCGCGTCCTTGAGGCCGACAACGGTGACCTCGCCCCCGCCCTCCGCCGTCGGCACGGCGACCTCCTCGCCCGGGACGGAGCCCTCGACGTTGCCGCCGGACTCGGCCGCCATGTCCACGACCACCGAGCCGGGCCGCATGGCGGCGACCATCTCCCGGGTGACGAGCAGCGGGGCGCGGCGGCCGGGGACCGCGGCGGTGGTGATGAGCACGTCGGCGTCCGCGACGTGCGGGGCGAGGAGGCGGCGCTGGAGGGCGCCGCGGTCGGCGGAGAGCTCGCGGGCGTAACCCCCGGCGGCCTGGGTGGCCTCGGCGGACTCCACGTCGAGGCGGACGAAGGTTCCGCCCATCGAGGCGACCTCGTCCGCGGAGGCGGGGCGGATGTCGTTCGCCGAGACCCGGGCGCCGAGACGCTTGGCGGTGCCGATGGCCTGGAGGCCCGCCACCCCGGCCCCGAGCACGAGCACTTTGGCCGGGGGGATCGTGCCCGCGGCGGTCATGTAGAGCGGGAAGAAGCGCGGCAGCCGGATCGCGGCCTCGAGCACGCAGCGGTAGCCGGTCACGAGCGCCTGCGAGGTGAGGGCGTCCATGGACTGCGCGCGCGAGATCCGCGGGACGAGCTCGAGGGCGAAGGCGGTCACGCGGCTGTCCGCGAGTGCGCGGACGGTGGGCAGCTCGGTGGACGGCGAGGCCAGTCCCACCGTGACCGCGCCGGGGCGGAGGGCCGCGGCGACGGCCGGATGGAGCGGCCGGACGTGGGCCAGGAGGTCGACGTCCGCGAGGTCGAGCGCGGGCACCACCTCCGCCCCGGCCTCGGTGTACGCGGCATCGGCATGCCCGGCGGCCGCCCCTGCCCCTGACTCGACCACGACTCCGAGCCCCAGGGCCGCCAGCTGCCGCACGGTCTCGGGGGTCGCGGCGACGCGCCGCTCGCCGAGGAGCCGCTCCCTTGCGATGCCCACCCTCACGTGCACACCTCCGCTCCGGCGGCACACCGTGGCCGCCTGAGCCAGAGTCTATGCGCCGGGGCGCCGGTGTCTACGATCCCTCGCCCTGTCCTGCCTGGCCGGCGATGTTGACGAGCCAGGCGATGCCGAACCGGTCGGTGAGCATGCCGAACGTGTCCCCCCAGACGGCCTTCTCGAGCGGCATCGCCACGGTGGCGCCCTCCGTGAGCCTGTCCCAGTAGCTGCGCAGCTCGTCCTCGGTCTCGGGGCCGCCGCTGAGCGAGACCGAGAAGTTGTTGCCCGGGTGGTACTCCATCCGCGACGGCGTGTCCGAGGCCATGAGGGTGAAGCCGCTGGGCGTGGTGAGCTGCGAGTGCATGACGAGGGGTCCCTCGGAGGGGTCGGTCGCAGCGTGCAGGTCGTCGAAGGTGGAGATGTTCAGCTCGCCGCCGAGCACCGACTGGTAGAACGTCATGGCGTCCCGGGCGTTGTCCTTGAAGCTGAGGTAGGGGTTGAGGGTGGCAGGCACAGTACGGCTCCTTGTGAGAGATCTGACGCTGACCCTCAGGACCCTACGGCGTGCCGCCGGCAGTTGTCAGCCGCCGAACGGCCCTATCCGGCGAGCCGCTCGAGGTGGGCCACCACGGCGGCCCGCTTCGGCGAGCGCGGCGGAAGGAGGCTGAGTGCGGTCCGCCACGCCTCGGCGTCGGCCGCCGCCTCGGGGAGCCGGAGGTAGTGCAGCACGACGTCGACGGCGGCGCTGCCCACCACGGCCTCCCGCAGCGTCGCCGACAGCTCCTGCCGGAGCTCCGCAATCGCCGGCGCCTCAGAGCGCGGCAGGAGCTGGCCCGCATAGGCGCCGAGGGCCTGCCGGTGGGAGCCCCGGGCCAGGAGGGCGAGGGCGGTCATCGAGTCGACCTCGAGCCCGTCCACCCTGTAGGGACGCGAGAGCAGCGTGACCCCAGTCCCCGAGGACTCGAGGACCTTGCGCAGCCGCACGAGCTCCGCCCTCAGGGTCACCGGCGGCACGGGCTGGGAGTAGAGGCGCTCGGCCAGCTCCTCGGCCGTCAGTCCGCGCGGGTTGCCGGCGAGCAGCACGAGGATCTCCGAGTGCCGCACGCTCAGGCTCAGCTCGCGTCCTGCCCAGCGCAGCACGCCCTGGTCGCGGCCGGTGACGGCCAGCACCGCGCCGACCGGCCGCTGGGCCCGTTCGATGCGGGGCTTCCGCTCCGGGCCGAGCCCCCTGAGCCGCTCCTCGACGGCCGCGACCGTCGCCCTGAGCCAGGGCAGGGCATGGCCGCCCACGGCCTGCTCGCCCCCGGTGATGTCCACGACGCCCAGCGTCTGCCCCGTCCCGGGATCGCGGATGGGCATCGCGGTGCAGGAGAAGGCCTCGACCAAGGGGCTGAAGTGCTCGGCACCGTGGATCTGCACCGGCCCGCCCGTGGCCACGGCGGTGCCGGGTGCGGAGGTGCCGACGCTCGCCTCGGACCAGTCGGCGCCCTCGAGGAAGGCCATCCGCTCGGCCCTCCGCCGCACCGAGGCGTCACCGCCGAGCCACAGGAGCCGGCTGTCCGCATCGCCCACGGCCACGAGGATGCCGGAATCGCGGGCGGGCTCGACCAGGAGCTGGTCGATCACGGGCATCACGGGGGCGAGGGGATGCTCCGCGCGATAGGCGTCGAGTTCACCCTCGCCGAGGATGCTCGTGACCACGGCGTCCTCGCGGCGGGGATGCACGGCGAGGGAGCGGCGCCAGGAGTCGGCCACGACAGGGCGCGCCGATCCCCCGTCCCCCTCTGCGGGGGCCAGATCGGGTGCCGACTGCACCGGGTTCGCACGCACGCCCACCCACTCCTTCATGTGTGCCGTGGGTCACAGTGTACGCGCCACCGCGCCCCGTCCGGCCGGCGGAAGGTTGCGGGCACGTTGCGCCGGCGGCCGCCGAGGTCCGGACCGATGGGAGCGCTCAGCCGCCGTGCGCGGTGCGGTCGACCACGAGCGCCTGCGCCGCCGCCTCACGGATCTGGGCGATGGCGCTGCGCACCGCCTCCAGATTCGGCAGCCCGGCGAGGTCGCTGAAGACCTCCCCCGCTGGCCCCGTCATGCGCAGCCGGTAGGAGCCGCGCCTGGCCGGGTCTCGGAGTACTTCGAAGGTCGGGCTCATCATTCACCTGTCGGTCCGCAGATCGCTGTCCGCTCGATTATGTGACAGTCCCAGTCTCACTCACCGGCTCGGGCGTGACCAAGGTCAAAGGTCACATATCGGCATCTCGGGCGCGTCTATCGGCCTAGCCGCCTGCGATGGACTGGATGACGAGGATCTCCTGCCCCGCGGCAACCGGTGTCGACAGGCCGCGCCCGCGGCGCACGTCCTCCCCGCCGACGTACACGTTCACGTGCCGGCGCAGCTCGCCCCGCTCGTCCCGGAGCCTGCGGCCCAGCACCGGGTAGTCGCGGCCGACGGCGTCGAGCGCCTCCCGCACGGAGGCCGCCTCCGCGTCGGGCAGCTGGAACTGCGTCTGCCCTCCGCTCGCCGCCGCCAGGACGGAGGGGACGACGACGGTGACCGGCACGCCTAGGCCGCCGGGCCGGCGTCGTGCGCTGGCTGCGCGCCCGAGGTGAGCTCTGCGCCCCGCACGCACAGGACGTCTGGCAAGTGCGCTATCACCTCTTGGAAGGATTCCCCTTCGTCCGCGCTGGCGTACACGGAGCCGCCGCGGGTGCCGAAGTAGACGCCCACGGGTTCCGCCGTGTCGACGGACGCGGCGTCGCGCAGCACGGTGTTCCAGTCCGGCTCGGCAAGGCCCGTCGTCAGGCTGCGCCACGTCTCCCCGGCGTCGTCGGTGCGGTGGACGGCGAGGCGGCCCCGCGGGGCGACCCGCTCCCAGTCGGACACGAGGGGAACCACCCAGGCCGTGCCGCTGCGCCGGGGATGGGTGAGCATGACGAACCCGAAGTCGGCGGGCAGCCCGTCAGCGATGGACACCCAGGTGTCGCCGCGGTCGTCGCTGCGGTAGACGCCCCGGTGGTTCTGCGCGTAGAGGCGGCCGTCGGTGTCCGCCGCGATCTTGTGCACGCACTGCCCGACCTCGGGACTCGGGTCGGGCAGGAAGTAGGCGGAGATTCCGTGGTTCCGCGCGGTCCAGCTCGCGCCAGCATCGGTGCTGCGGTAGACGCCGCCGGCGCTGATGGCGACGTGGACCTGGTGCGGGTCCTCCGCGTCCGGCACGATCGTGTGCACAGCGGCACCGCCGGCGCCCGGCGCCCACTGGTCCCTGTCGGGATGGTCCCAGAGGGCGCGGTTGAGTTCGAAGGTCGCGCCGCCGTCCGTGGACTTCCACACCGAGATGGGCTCCGCCCCGACCCAGACCACGTCCGGCCTGTCCTCGACGTCCGGCTGGATCTGCCAGATGCGCTCGACGGCGGCATCAGTGCCCTCAGGGAAGACGACGGAGCCGTGGTCGGGCTCCGTCCACGTCGCGCCGAAGTCGTCCGAGTGCACGACGGTGGGCCCGAAATGCTCGGAGCGGACGCCGACGAGCAGGCGGGTCCGGCCGCCGCGCGTGTCGATGGCGACGGAAGGGATCTCCTGCATCAGGAACTGGGGCTCGGCGACGGTCCAGGTCTGGCGGTCCTCGCTCGTGGCGAGCCAGAGCCCCTTCTTGGTCCCGACGGCAAGGAGGAAGCGCGGCGTGGTCATCGCACCATCAGAGCACCGGGGCGCCGGCACAGCAAGGGGGCGGCCATGAAGTCACTACGCCCGAAGGTAGGCAGACCTAACCTGCGGCGGTAGTGTCGTACCAGGACTCAAGGCTGCCCCGGAGTGCGTATTCCCCCAATTGCGCGCTCCGGGGTCTTTGTTTGGTGTGGTTAAATGCGGGAGCCCCCCAACGGTGGGTTGGGGGGCTCGACCGTGTGGTGTTGTCCGGCGGTG
>NZ_BAAGSN010000013.1:0-169373 GCF_054782415.1 Sinomonas soli
CGCTGGCCCGAACCCACCCACGCCTCCGACGCCACCTACAACTTCCCCTCCAACTAGACCCAGCCGCACGGAGAGAGACATGACTGAGAACACGCTCATCATCGGCACGGCCCCGGACTCGTGGGGCGTCTGGTTCGCCGACGACCCGAAGCAGACCCCGTGGGAGCGCTTCCTGGACGAGGTGGCCGAGGCCGGCTACCGCTGGATCGAGCTCGGCCCCTACGGTTACCTCCCCACCGACCCGTCCCGGCTTGCCGACGAGCTCAAGGCCCGCGACCTGAAGGTCTCCGCCGGCACGGTGTTCACCGCCTTCCATCGGGGACGGGACCAGTGGGAGGAAGCCTGGCAGCCTGCCCGCCAGGTCGCAGAGCTCACGGCCGCGATGGGCGGCGAGCACATCGTCGTCATCCCGGCCATGTGGCGCGACGACGTCACGGGCGAGGCCGTCGAGAATGAGATCCTCGCTCCTGAGCAGTGGGACTCCCTGTTCAAAGGCCACGACGAGCTGGGGCGCCGCCTCGCCGAGCAGTTCGGCCTCAGGCAGCAGTTCCACTCCCACGCCGACTCCCACGTCCAGGCGCAGGCGGACATCGAGAGGCTGCTCGAGAACACCGACCCCGAGCTGCTCACCCTGTGCCTCGACACGGGCCACGCGGAATACGGCGGCGCGAGCAGCGTGGACCTCATCCGCAAGTACCCGGAGCGCATCGGCTACCTGCACCTCAAGCAGATCGACCCGGACGTCCTGGCGAAGGTGCGCGCCGAGAACATGACCTGGGCCGCCGCCAACACCGCCGGCGTCATGGCGGAGCCGCCGTCGGGCCTGCCCGACCTCCGCGAGGTCATCGAGGCCGTCGAGGCGCTCGATCGCCCGATCTTCGGCATCGTCGAGCAGGACATGTACCCCGTCGCGTTCGACGTCCCACTCCCGATCGCCAAGCGCACCCGCAACTATCTCCTCTCGTGCGGCTCCCGCACGCGGGTTTCCTGAGAAAGGCACAACACCATGGCTGAGAACCTGCGTGTCGCCGTCATCGGCGCCGGCCGTATGGGCGCGGACCACATCCAGCGCCTGCACACTCGCATCCACGGCGCCGACGTGGGCGCCGTCGTCGACATCGACCTTGATCGGGCCAAGGCCGCGATCGCGGAGATCCCGGGGGCGAAGGCCTACGCCACCGCCGCCGAGGCCTACGAGTCCGGCGACGTCAATGCCGTCCTCATTGCCACCCCCGGCTTCCTCCACGAGGCCGCCCTCCTCGAGGCGCTCGAGCGGGACATCCCGATCCTGTGCGAGAAGCCGCTGACTCCGGACGCCGCCTCGGCGTGGAAGATCGTCGAGGCCGAGCAGAAGCTGGGCCGCCAGCGCATCCAGGTCGGCTTCATGCGCCGCTTCGACGCCGAATACGCGGCACTCGGCGGCCTGGTCCGCTCGGGGGAACTCGGCGAACTGCTCATGCTCCACTGCCGGCACCGCAACCCCGACACCCCTCCAGGCTTCACCAACGAGATGCTCATCAACGACTCCGTGGTGCACGAGTTCGACGTGATCCGGTACCTCACAGGCGAGGAGATCACCTCCGTCCAGGTGCGCCTGGGCAAGGCCACGTCGAAGGCGCCCGCGGGCCAGCACGACCCGCAGCACGTCCTGATCGACACCGCCTCCGGCGTCCTGGTCGACGTCGAGATCTTCGTCAACGCCCAGTTCGGCTACGAGGTGGCCACGCAGGCCGCCTTCGAGGACGGCATCGTGGACATCGGCGCCGACGCCGGGCCGTACCTCCGCCGCGCCGGCCGGTGGGGCGGCGAGGTCACGCCGAGCTTCATCGAGCGCTTCGGCACGGCGTACGACGTCGAGGTGCAGTCGTGGGTCGACGCCGCCCTCCGGGGTGAGATCGGCGGCCCCTCGGCCTGGGACGGCTACGCGACGGCTGCCTGCTGCGAGGCGGGCGTCGAGGCGCAGAAGAGCGGCGAGCGGGTCGCCGTCGTCCTCAACGAGAAGCCGGCGCTGTATGCGGGGGCGGAGCAGTGAAGCTCGCCCTCGACCCCACGCCGTTCCACTCGACGCACTCGCTGCTCGAGTTCCCGGCCCTCGCCGCCGAGCTCGGCTACGAGTACCTCCAGATGACGCCCCACCGGGACTTCATCCCCTTCTTCACGCATCCGAAGGCCGACGACGAGCTCGTGCGCCAGTTCCGCAGGGCCTGCGCCGACGCAGGCGTGCAGGTGGCCTCGGTCCTGCCGGTGCTGCGCTGGTCCGGCCCGGACGAGGCGCTGCGCGAGGCGGCCGTGAGGTACTGGAAGCGCGCGATCCGGATCACCGCGGACCTGGGCTGCACCCAGATGAACACCGAGTTCTCCGGGCGCCCGGAGAAGCCCGAGGAGTCCGAGGCCTGCTTCTACAGGTCCATGGAGGAGCTTCTGCCGGTCTTCGAGCGCGAGGGCATCCACGTGGCCATCGATCCGCACCCGGACGACTTCGTCGAGGAGGGGCTGGCGGCGCTTCGCGTGATCCGCGGGCTCAACTCGCCGAACGTCGGCATGGTGTACGTCGCCTCGCACACCTTCCACATGGAGGACGAACCGCTGCAGATCATGCGCGCGGCCGGCGAGCGCCTCCGCGTGGTCCACGTCTCCGACACGATGGACCACCACGCCTCCCACGGCCTGCGGTACATCACGAATCCGCCGGGCAACGCCGTGCGGGTCCACCAGCACCTCAAGATCGGCGCCGGCGACGTCAACTGGGACGGGTTCTTCGACGGCCTCGCCGAGATCGGCTTCCTCGACCGGGAGGACACCGTCATGGTCTCGAGCGTCTTCGCCGAGAACGAGAACGCGGCGGAGGTCTCCCGCTACCAGCTCGCACAGATGGCCGAGCGTTCCGCGCGGGCCGGCGCCGCGCGCTCGGGGGAGCCGGCCCGCGCGCACGCGTAGGCCGCTCCCACGGATCGAAGGGCCAGGCCCGGGGCACCGCCCCGGGCCTGCCCCTTCCGTTCTCCGCCCCGTGGTTTGGGGACTGCTCGTGGTCGGGTAACGGCGCTGTGATCGAGCGCAACGAGTGGAGGACCACCATGAACGGCATGAAGAAGAAGGCTCTCGGCACGGGGATCGTCGGGGTGACAGCGCTGGCGCTGGCTGCCTGCACGGGCGGCGGTGGAACGGCCTCGAGCCCGAGCGCGAGCTCCTCGGCGAGCCCGAGCGCGAAGGTCTACAGCGACTCGGACCTCCAGTCCCTGGTCTCGGGGCTGAAGGATTCGGACGGCAACGACCTCAAGCCCTACTCGAAGGACCAGGTCAACGCCGGCAAGGACCTCGGGAAGGTGCTGCTCAGCACGGCGACGGTGGATCCGAGCGACTGCAAGTCCATCGCGACGGCCGGCCTGGTCAACAGCGTGGACAACGGCTCCGTGGCGGTGGCCATCTCGGACAGCCAGAAGCCGCGGACGGTCTCGGCGCAGTCCGGCTCGGAGGGCCCCGACTCGCAGCAGGTCCTGAAGGACATCGAGGGCAAGATGGGCGCCTGCGCGAAGTTCACGGTCTCGGCGCTGGGCCAGAAGGTCACGGTCGCGAGCAAGCAGCTGCAGGCCACCACAGACGCCGCGGAGACGTTCGGCACGGTCAGCACCCGCGGCGACAACAGCTCGGACATGCTCATGCAGGTCTCGGGCGCCCAGGGCCGGCTCCTGGTCGTCGCGACCAAGAGCGGCGGCAACCTCGGCGACACCGATCAGCACGAGCTCGAGGGGCTCGTGAACGACGTCCTGCACAAGGCCACCGGCTCCTCGACGTCCAGCCCGTCCTCGAGCATGACGAGCTCCTCGTCGACGTCCACCGAGTCCAGCAGCCCGAGCTCCTCGAGCTCGTCCAGCAGCTCGGAGACCTCGGGCATGTCGTCGAGCCCGTCGTCGAGCGCGAGCCCCTCGGCGTCGTAGCCCGGCCGCTGCCTAGGACGCGAACGGCAGGCGCGGGTCCACCTGCTGGCCCTCCCACGTCGAGCGCACCCAGCCGTGGTGCGGGTCGTCGCTGATGAGCCAGTCGCGGACGCGGCCCGGGCCTGCCATCACGTTGAGGTAGTACAGGTCATAGCCGGGGGCCGCCATCGCGGGCCCGTGCCAGCCGTAGGGGACGAGCACCACATCGCCGGTGCGCACCTCCGCCTGGACGTCGATGGGGCGCTCGTCGGAGGCGTACACGCGGGCGTACCCGACCGGGTCTTGGCCGGCGCCGTCCCGGCCGGCGGCGGGGGAGCCGGGAGCGAGGCGCGTCTCGAAGTAGTAGATCTCCTCGAGCGCCGTCTCGCCGTCCTTCTCCTCGTCGTGCTTGTGCGGGGGATAGGAGGACCAGTTGCCGGCGGGGGTGATGACCTCGCACACGATGAACCGGTCCGCCTCGAGCGCGGCAGGGGTGCCGAAGTTGTGCACCTGGCGCGAGCAGTTCCCGGCGCCGCGCAGCTCCACGGGGGTCTCCTCCGCGCGGACCAGCCTGGTCGGGTACTCCGCCTTGGCGGGGGCGAGCGCGACGGCGACCCTGCCGCCGTCGGCCGATGTGATGGTGACGGCTTTCCCGATCCCCGTGTAGAGCACGTCGCTCGGGCCCGCGAAGGCCGAGGTGCGGCCGCGCAGGAGGTGGGGCTCGCCGTCGACCCTGACCTCGAAGGCGCCGGAGAGCGGGACCACGATCCGCTCCTCGCCGGCGGCCTCGAGCGACACGCTCGCGCCGGCAGCAAGCTCGGCGACCTTGATCCCCGTGTGCCTCCAGCCGTCGGCGGCGAGCGCGCTGTCGTGGGCGCCGAGCGAGACCTGCCAGTCGCCGTCGGACGCCGAACCGAGGGGGAAGACCCACTGTGCCATCTGATTCCTTTCAGTGGTGCTGTTGATCCGGGAGCGGGCTGAGCGCGCGGCCTACCGCTGGACCAGCGTCATCTCGAAGCTGTAGGAGTCGGCCCGGTAGACATGCCGGCCGGTCTCGACGCTGCGGCCCGTGTCGTCGACCGCGGTGCGCTCCATGGTCACGAGCGCCGAGCCCGGCGCCACCTCGAGCAGCCCGGCCTGGTACTCGTCCGCGACGGCGGCACCGATGCGCTGGTTGGCGAGGCGGAAGTTCACGCCCCCGTCCCGCAGGATCTGGTACATGCCCTGCTCGCGCAGGCCCACCTCCGTGAGCTCGGCGACGTCGTCCCGCACCCAGTTCTCCATGAGCGCGAGCGGCTTGCCCTCGACCGAGCGCAGGCGCGTGAAGTGGTAGACGCCGACGCCCTGGGGCAGCTGCAGCGTCTGCGCCACCTCCGCGTCCGCGGGACCGTGGCTGAACTTGAGCACCCGGGTGCTGGGGCGCTTGCCGCCGCGGGCCAGGTCGTCGAACAGGCTCGAGAGCTCCAGATGGCGGCGCACCTGGCTGGCCACGACCTGGGTGCCGACGCCGCGCTTGCGCACGAGCAGGCCGGCCCGGACGAGCTCATCCATCGCCTTGCGCATGGTGGGTCGGGACAGGTTGAGCTGGGCAGCGAGCTCAATCTCGTTCTCGAGCTTGGAGCCCGGCTCGAGCAGGCCATTGCGGATCATGCCCTCGATTCCCTGGACCACCTGGTGGTACAGCGGCACGGGAGAGGACCTGTCGATCGGGATGTTGAGGGTGGCTGCCATGACCCCTCCTTGGGCCCGGCGGGGCTGACTAGCCCTGGCCGAATGTTTGGTTGATAGGACAAAATATTGAAGTGATCGTAGCACCGCGCATCGTGCGTGGACAGGGTGCCGCGGGGGTCGCGCGCTGCGGGGAAGCTTGTCAGGACAAACCGACCTGACCTTCGGGGATTGTGGAGCCCCGGGCCGCGCGAGTTGTATCGATCTGCCCGCTCCTCAGGAGGTGGCTCCCAGGAGGTGACTCCCAGACGGGGGTGGGTCAGGGGCGGGCCGGGGCGGTGGAGCCGCGGACCACGAGGTCGGGGGAGAGGAGTTCGTGGTGCGGCGGTGCCGCAGGGTCGGCGAGGCGCGCCAGGAGGGCCCGGCCGGCCGCGGCCCCGACGTCGCGGGAGTGCCCGTCCACGCTGGTGAGCGCGAGGTACCGATAGGCGGCCAGGGGCGAGTCGTCATGGCCGACCACCGAGACGTCCTCCGGCACCGAGAGCCCCCGCTCGCGCAGCGCCGCGAGCGCACCCACGGCCATGACGTCGTTCGCCGCGACGATTCCGGTCACGCCGGGGTGCGCCTCCAGGAGCGCGCAGGCCGCGGCGTACCCGGCGGCCTCCGTGGTCGCGCCCCCGCCCGTGGTGACCGGCTCGAGCCCCGCGGCCCGCATGGCCGACTCGTACCCGCGCCGCCGGGCATCGCCGGGGCCGCTGTGCCCGGCAAGGTGGGCCACCCGGGCGTGGCCCAGGCGGAGCAGGTGCTCGGTCGCCAGCCGCCCCCCGAGCTCGTCGTCGCCTGCGACGACATCGAAGGGCTGGACGACATCGAAGGGCTGTCCGGCGTCCCCGGCCCCGAGCGCTCGGGTGCCGGCCACGACGATCGGCGCCCCCACGCCGTCGAGCGCGCCGGGCGTGAGGTCCGCCGCGATGACGAGCGCGTCGACGTGCTGGGCCAGGAAGCCCTCCACGGGGCTGCGCCCCGCGGCGTCGAGCTGGAGATCGGCAGCGCTCGCGGTGTACCCGGCCGGGTCGAGGACCGAGCGGAGGCCTGCGAGCAGTTCGACGAACCATGGGTTGTGGAAGTCATCGATGAGGACGCCGACCGTCCGGGTGCGCTGGCTCGCGAGCGCGCTCGCGGCGCGGGACGGGCGGTAGCCGAGCTCGTCGATGGCGGCCTCGACGGCCTCCCGCCGCGCGTCGCTGACGTGGGGCGCCCCGCGCAGGACGAGCGAGACGAGGGACTTGGACACGCCTGCCCGCTGGGCCACGTCGTAGATCGTGGGGCGTGGGGTCGCATCAGTCGGCACGGCACCATCATGGCATTGCCCGGCGGAGGGCAGGAGGCTATTGACAGGACAAAGTCGGGCCCCGTATCGTAATTTGGAGCGCTCCAAAGACCAGACTTTCCGGCGTCGCCGGACCCCTCGAAGGAGAGAACCATGAGCAAGCCCCTCGGCGTCGCCGTCATCGGCGCCGGCATGGCAGGCAAGGCCCACGCCGCTGCCTACCGCACCGCGAGCACCCTCTACCGGCCCACGCTCCCTCAGATCCGGCTCGTCTCCATCGGCGACGTCAACGCAGAGTTCGGGCAGGCGGCCGCGACCCGCTTCGGCTACGCCCGGCACGATTCCTCCTGGCAGGCCGTCGCCGAGGCGGACGACATCGACGTGGTGAGCGTGGTCATCGCCAACTCGCTGCACCGCGAGGTGGTCGAGGGCCTCCTCGCGGCAGGCAAGCACATCCTGTGCGAGAAGCCGCTCTCCGATGCCCTCGCCGACGCCCGGGCCATGGCGGACGCCGCCCGCGCTGCCGAGGAGCGCGGGGTCCTGGGCCGCATCGGCTTCACGTTCCGCCGCACGCCCGGCATCGCCGCCATCCGTGAGCTCATCCAGGACGGCACGCTCGGGCGTCCGCTGCACTTCTCGGGCCGCTACTGGACCGACTACGGCTGCAGTCCGCAGGCCCCCATGAGCTGGCGCTACAAGGGCGGCCCCGGCTCGGGCGCGCTCGCGGACATCGGCAGCCACCTCGCCTATGTGGGCGAGTTCCTCTGCGGGGACATCCGGTCCGTCTCCGGCGGGGAGCTCTCCACGGCGATCACGCAGCGCCCGCTCCCGATCGGGGCCGTCATGGGCCACGACCACGCGGCCGTCTCGGACACGTCCGAGCCGGTGGAGAACGACGACGTCGCCTCCTTCTCTGCCGAGTTCGCCTCGTGCACTGGGTCGCTGTCCGTCTCCCGCGTCGCCGCGGGCCACCCCAACTCGCTCGTCTTCGAGGTCTTCTGCGAGAACGGCGCGGCCTCGTTCGACCAGCGCCGCCCCGCCGAGATCGGCCTCTTCCTCCACGAGGGCCCCTCCGCCCAGAACGGCTACCGCCAGGTCATCCTCGGCCCCGACCACCCCTACATCGCCGGCGGCCTGGCCATGGACGCCCCGGGCGTCGGCTTCGGCCAGAACGACGCCTTCGGCTACCAGGCCCGTGCCTTCCTCGAGGAGGTCGCAGGGGTGGCCGAGGCCGAGTCCCTGCCGCGCTGCGCGACGTTCGACGAGGGCGTGCGCAACATGGAGATCCTCGGTGCCGTCGCCGCCTCCGCCGCCGAGGCCGGCCGCCGCGTCGAGGTGCCGTCCGCGCGTCAGCCCGTCGCCGCCGTCGTGCGCTGATTCCGACGCCACCAGACCTCCCCCAGGAGACCACCATGAAGCTCGGCGTCTACAACGCGATCCTGCACGACCGCCCGCTGCCCGAGGCCCTCGAGGTCATCGCAGGCCTCGGCCTCACGGGCATCGAGATCAACACCGGCGGCTTCCTGCCCGCCGTCCACGTGCCCACCTTCGACGACATCCTGGCCAGCGACACGGCACGGGACGACTACCTCGGCCTCTTCGAGGGCTCCGGCGTGGGCATCGCCGGGCTGAACTGCAACGGCAACCCGCTCCACCCCAAGCCCGAGATCGGGCAGAAGCACGCCGAGGACATCCGCCGCTCCATCCGCCTCGCCGAGCGCCTGGGCCAGAACCGGGTCGTGACCATGTCCGGCGTGCCCGGGGGAGAGCCCGGGGCGAGCGTGACGAACTGGATCGTCAACGCGTGGAACTCCGCCGCCTTGGATGTCCTCGACTACCAGTGGGGCATCGCCGCGGACTTCTGGCGCGCGACAGACCGCCTCGCCGCGGACCACGGCGTCAAGGTGGCCCTCGAGCTGCACCCGCAGAACCTCGTGTTCAACACCGCCGATGTCTACAGGCTGGTCGAGCTGACGGGCGCGACCAACGTCGGGGTGGAGCTGGACGCCTCGCACCTGTTCTGGCAGCAGATGGACCCGGTCGCCGTGGTCCGCGAGCTCGGCCCCCTCGTGTTCCACGCCGCGGCGAAGGACGTGCGCGTCAACCCCGAGAACGCGAGGCTCTACGGCGTTCTGGACAACCGCTTCCGCCGGCTCTCCCCGGACGAGCCGCGCACCAACCTGGGCGGCGACGAGTGGGCCAACGAGTGGCCCAAGGACTCCGCGTGGGACTTCGTGGCCCTCGGCCGCGGGCACGACGCCGCGTACTGGGCCGAATTCCTGCGCGCCCTCCGCGAGGTGGACCCGGACATGATGGTCAACATCGAGCACGAGGACGTCTCCCTCGGCCGGATCGAGGGCCTCGAGGTCGCCGCCGGCGTGCTGCTCGGGGCCGCACGGCTGATCGGGGAAGGAGCCCCGGCCCGCGCGTGAGGGCCGGGCTGGTTTCCGCCCGACCGCACCCCCGGCTGTGTGCGGCGGGTTGGACCGCCGTGCACAGGCCGTCCGGGGCCGCGACGGGGGAGGGCGACCGGTGGGAGACTGGCGCCATGACCCTGAACATCACCGGCGACGCCGCCGCCGACCGCCTGCTCACCGAGGACCCGCTCGCGCTGCTGATCGGGATGCTGCTCGACCAGCAGGTTCCGATGGAGACCGCCTTTGCCGGTCCCCTCAAGATCGCCGAGCGCGCGGGCACCCTTGACGCCGCCGCGCTCGCCCACACGAACCCCGACGAGTTCGCGGCGCTGTTCAAGGAGACCCCGGCCGTGCACCGCTTCCCCGGCTCGATGGCGGCCCGCGTACAGGCGCTGTGCGCGGCGATCGAGCAGGACTGGGGCGGGGACGCGGCGGCCCTGTGGACCGAGGGCGCCCCCGACGGCGCCGAGGTGCTCAGGCGCCTGAAGAAGCTCCCGGGCTTCGGGGAGCAGAAGGCCAAGATCTTCCTGGCGCTGCTGGGCAAGCAGTACGGCTACGCCGGGGCCGGCTGGCGCGAGGCCTCCGCCCCCTACGGCGAGGACGGCTCGCACCGCAGCGTCGCGGACATCGTCTCCCCGGAGTCGCTGGCCAAGGTGCGCGAGTTCAAGCGTGCGCAGAAGGCCGCCGCGAAGGCCCGGACCTCGTAGGGCGAGGCCAGACGCCGCGTGGTAGCATCGTCGCGGCCGGGGTCCCGGCCGCGACGAACAGGCCCATCGAGGACGCGCCGGCTGGCGCCATGAGGGGAAGCAGACGTGATCGCTGCAGTGAGCGGGGTGGCCGTGACGGCCTGCTGCGCACCCCTGCGCCCGTCTGCCTCCGCTGCCTGACCAGGCTTCCTGAACCCGAGCCCGTAGGTGCCCGGCGCGCTGCCGCGTGCCGACCATCTCACGAGGGCACCCCACGGCACCCGGACGGCAGACACCGCCCCGTCATGCCCCGCTCCGACGAGCGCGGGCCCGAAGCGATGCCGCGAAGCGAGCCCTCCCATGCAGAAGACCACCCTGAACCAGATCCGTTCCTCCTTCATCAACGCCAGCCGGTCCGAGGCCGCCCGCCTCACCCCGCCGAAGGACTTCGACGAGCTCGACTGGGACGCCCTCGACGTCCTCGGCTGGCGCGACCCGAAGATGCCCCTGCGCGGCTACCTCGTGGTCCCGCAGCCCGACGGCCGGATCGTCTCCGCCATGCTGCGCGCGCCGGAGGGCGGAGCACGCAAGAACCGTGCGGTGCTGTGCGAGCTGTGCCGCTCGGTGGATGCCACGAACGACGTCCTGCTGTGGGTGGCCCGCCGCGCCGGGGCCTCGGGGCGCAACGGCAACACGGTCGGCACCCTCATCTGCGCCGACTTCGAGTGCAGCGCCAACGTGCGCGTCGAGCCGCCGGCGGACCCCATCAACCCCGATCCGTCGCTCGTCGTGGCGAAGCGGATCGAGGGCCTGGGCGCGCGGGCCGGCCTCTTCGTGGAGAAGGTGCGCGGCTAGGGGAGGACACCCGCGCACGACGCCGGCCACCCGCCGTCGTGCGCGGACCCTCACCGCCCGCCCGGGGCACCCGCCTGGGCGTGCCGCGGGCTGTCCGGATTGAGCAGCGAGTGCCGGCGGGAGTAGCCGAAGTAGATGGCGAGGCCCACCACGAGCCACACGGCGAACCGTACCCACGTCTCCCACGGCAGGGAGATGATGAGCCAGAGGGAGAACAGGACGCCGATCGCGGGCACCACCGGCATGAGCGGCGTGCGGAAGGACCGTGGGATCTCGGGGCTGCGGTAGCGCAGCACGATCACGGCCAGGCACACCACCACGAACGCGGACAGGATGCCGATGTTGGTCAGCTCGGCGACGGTGTTGATGGGCAGGACGCCGGCGAGGATGGCCGAGCCGACGCCCACGATCCACGTGACCCGGGTGGGGACGTGCCGCTTGGGGTCGGTCCAGGCGAACCACTTCGGCAGCAGCCCGTCGCGGCTCATCGAGAACCACACGCGCGTGACGCCGAGCATGAACGTGAGCATCACCGTCAGGATCGAGATGATCGCGCCGACGGCGATCACGTCCGCAACCCCGGGGAGCCCCACCGCGGCGAACGCGCTCGCGAAGCCGGACTTCGGATCGATCTGCGTGTAGTTCTGCATCCCCGTGAGCACCAGGGTCGCGAGGACGTAGAGGACCATGGCGATCACGAGCGAGTAGATGATGGCCTTGGGCATGTGCCGGGTGGCATCGCGCGACTCCTCGGCGGCGGTGCTCATCGCGTCGTAGCCGAACACGGCGAAGAACACCGTGGCCGCGCCGGTCATCACCCCGCCGAAGCCGAAGGGGAAGTAGGGGTGGTAGTTGGCGCTGTTGATGTGGAACACGCCGAGGACCACGATCACCACGACGAGCAGCACCTTCAGGGCCACGACCAGCAGCTCGAACCGGCCCGTGCTCTGGATGCCGCGGGTCAGGATCCACGCCGTGAGCAGGCACAGGATGATCGCGAAGACGTCCACCACGTGCCCGGGCCCCGTGCCGGGGGCGCCGAGCATCCACGCGGGCAGGTCGACGCCGAGCTGGCCCACGAGGAAGCCGAAGTACCCGGAGATGCCGATCGCGACCACGGCGACGATGGCCGTGTACTCGAGCAGGAGGTCCCAGCCGATGAACCACCCCACCACCTCGCCGAGGGCCGTGTACCCGTAGGTGTAGGCGGAGCCGGCCTTGGGGATCATGCCGGCGAACTCGGCGTAGGAGAGCGCGGCGGCCGCGCTCGCGACGCCCGCGACGAGGAAGGAGACGAGCACGGCCGGACCGGCGGTCTGGTGCGCCACGGCTCCGGCGAGGGAGAAGATGCCGGCCCCGATGATCCCGCCGACGCCGATCGCGGTCAGCTGCCAGAGGCCGAGGGTCCGGGACAGGTGCCCGATCCCGGGCTCCTCCTCGATGTCATCGATTGGCTTGCGCCGGAGGATGGACTGGTTCTTCCCTGACATCGCGGCCTCCTGGTGGTTGGCTGTCGATCCTCGGATGCTCCGCAGGGTACTCCTGTCCCGGGCTCCTGTCGCCGCCGGGCGCCGCTGTCGGCGAGCACGACGTCGGCGGGCCGCCTCGCGCGAGGCGGCCCGCCGACGTCGTGCTTCCGGTGGTGCTACTTCGACCCGAGGAAGATCGGGTTCGTCAGCGCGGCCATCGGCCCGAGCGGGAGGTCCGGGCCCATCTCGGTGCCGCTGCCCGAGGTGCCGTCGCCCTTCGGGTGGCGGACCTCGACGCGCAGGTAGGCGGCGAGCTGCGGGGTCGTGACCCACGTGACCGTGCCCTGGCCCGAGGCCGGCAGGGTGACCTGCTGCGTCTGGCCCTCGTCCGTGATGAAGCGGACCACGCCGTTCGGGACCCCGCCGACGGTCGCCGTCACGGTGACCGGCGCGTCCGGGGCGACGTCGAGCCGCTCGCCGATGCCCGCGCTCCGGCCGCCGGACTTCACGGCGAGGTCGAGGGTGATGTCCGCCGACTGGGCAATCCAGGACCGGCCGCTGCGGATGCCCTCGAGGATCGCGTCGTGCGAGAGGGCCGCGGCGTTGACCACGTTGTGCGGCCAGCCGATGACCTGCGGGGAGCTGTGCGCGTCGGAGTTGCCCATGGCCGGCAGCCAGCGGCCGTTGGTCCGGACGGAGTGGACGAGCATCGAGTCCCACGTGCTGATCGACATCTCGTCGTCATGGGTCCAGGGGCCCGTCCAGACCTCGACCGCGTCCGCGTCGTCGTAGCCGAACTTCCACCGGCACGCGACGTAGGGGCAGTACGGGTGGGCCGGGACCACGAGGCCGCCGCGTGAGCGGATGAGCTGGGCGGCGTCCTCGAAGCCCTTGTCCCGGGCGCGGTAGCGCCAGTCGATCCAGTCCCCGGGCGGGAGGCCGAGCGCGAGGTAGTGGCCGTTGCGGGTGGTGACCTCCTCGCCGGTGAGGATGAGGAGGTCGTTGCCGGCCAGCGGGCCCCACACCCCGTGGGAGGCGGGCGTGTTGTGGTCGGTGGAGATCATGAAGTCGAGGCGGGCGGCCCGGGCACCGGCGGCCACCTCCTCCGGGGTCCGCTTGCCGTCCGAGTAGACGGTGTGCAGGTGGGCGTCGCCGCGGTACCAGCCCGCGCCCTTGCCGGCCACGGCCTGGGCCGGGTACTTCGGCTGGAAGGGCGCGCCGTCCGGGCCGTAGTCCAGGGTGACGGTGACCGAGTAGTCGAGTCCGCCCTCGGCGACCTGGTAGGGGCCGAGGGCAATGTTCCAGGTGCCCTTGCCGACCGGCCCGGGCAGGTAGCCGGGCGTGGCCTCGGCGGCGCTGATGAAGAACTCGGTCCGGAAGCCGCCGGACCAGCCCCGGAAGCCCTTGCCCTGGAGGCGGGTGCCCTGCTCGTCGAAGATGCCGATGTCGCAGGAGTTGGAGAGCAGGCCCGGGGCCACCGTGGGCCTGCTGTACGTGTAGGAGACGCTGATCTTGTTCACGCCCGCGGGGACCTCCACGGGCAGGTAGACGAAGTCGGCCGCGCCCGGATCCAGGTGGCCGGTGATCGTCTTGGTCTTCTGTGTGCCGCTGTCCGCGGCCGCGAAGCTCATGGGTGCCAGGGTCAGCGCCGCGCCGGTGAGCGCGGCCGCCAGGAAGCCCCGGCGCGAGGGGGAGAGGGGGGCAGGGGTGTCGCCGCTGTGGGCCTTGCAGGGGGAAGTCACCCGCGACATCGTGGTGGCCCGTACTTAACGGTAGGCAACGCGGGGAGGGCCGGGGCCTGAACACCGCGGGTGGATAGTCTGGCCCCATGAACGCCACGCCCGCGCTGGGCCCGATGCCCCGGACGCTCGAGGTCGAGTCCCTTGAGCGCTTCGACGCGCTCGTGGCGGCCGGCCCGACGGCGCTCGCCGGGTGGCACGTCCAGTCCGTGGACCTCACGGGGCGCTCGGACATCCTCAAGCGCCTGGACCCCTCGGGGGCGATGTTCCTGGGGTGCCGCCTCCAGGACGGGATGGAGCAGTCGCTGCGCACTCGCGGGGCCCTCGTGTTCCCCATCCTGCCCGGCGTGCCGTTCGACCCCTACCGGCCCACCCTCTACACCGGGCCCGAGCTGTACGAGGGGGTCACCGCCCTGCCCTACGAGCAGACCCCGGACGCGCTCATCTACGCATGGACCAAGCGGCAGGGGAGGGCCGGCGTCGAGTCCGCCATCTCGGCCGCCCTCCACGACCACCACATCGGCGACGCCCTCCAGGACGCCCTCGAGGGCAAGTTCGCAGGGCGCCGGATCGTGGGCGTCATGGGCGGGCACGTCGCCCCGCGGGGAAGCCGGACGTACGACGACGCCGCCCGCCTCGGGCGCGGGCTCGCTGCGGCGGGGCTCGTGGTCGCCACCGGGGGAGGGCCCGGCGCGATGGAGGCCGCGAACCTCGGCGCCTACCTCTCGGCCTTCCCGGAGGGTGCGCTGGACGCGGCGCTGCGGCAGATCGCCGTCGTGCCCCTGTTCCGCCCGTCCGTGAGCGCGTGGGCGCGGGCGGCCCTCGGCGTCCTCGGCGGGTTCCCCGGCGGTGCCGAGAACCTCGGGGTGCCGACGTGGTTCTACGGCCACGAGCCGCCGAACATGTTCGCGACCCACATCGCCAAGTACTTCGCGAACTCCGTCCGCGAGGCGGTGCTCCTGGAGAAGTGCACCGGCGGGGTGGTCTTCCTCCCGGGCGCGGCGGGGACCGTGCAGGAGGTCTTCCAGGACGCGTGCGAGAACTACTACGGCGCGGACGGCACGATCACCCCGATGGTCCTCGTCGGGGTGCGGCACTGGACCGAGGAGCTGCCCGCGTGGCCGCTGCTCGAGAGCCTGGCCCGGGGCCGCGGCATGGCCGGGCGCGTGCACCTGGTCGACTCAGTCGAGGAGGCGGTCGCGGTCTTGCGCTGACCGCCGCCGGACGCAGGGACATGACCCCTCAGCGCAGGGACATGACCCCTCACCCGGTAGACCGGTTGAGGGGTCATGTCCCTAGGTTGAGGGGTCATGTCCCTAGGTTGAGGGGTCAGTCGAGCTCGCGCCGGGTCCCCTCCGGGGTGGACAGCACGGCCACGAAGGCGATGAGCAGGATCGCGACCCAGAACACCGCGACCGGCCACAGGGCGCCGCCGGCGGCGAGGATCAGGCCCGTGATGACCATCGGCGTGAAGCCGGCGCCGAGCATCGAGGCGCTGTGGTAGGCCAGCGAGGCGCCCGTGTAGCGGTACCGGGTGGGGAACTGCTCGGCGACGTACGCGGCGATGGGGCCGTAGAGGACGCCCTGGACGAGGCCGTTGCCGAGCACGATCGCGAGGGCGAAGCCCCAGAGGGTGCCGTTGGTCATCAGCAGCACCGTCGGGTAGGCCGCGACGATGCCGAGCAGCGCGCCGAAGGCGAGCACGCGGCGTCGTCCGAGGCGGTCGGAGAGGCGCGCCGAGACGAAGCACATCACGAGGGTCAGCACCGCCGCGGCGGCCTTGATGTTGAGCACGCCGTTCTTGTCGGCGCCCGACTCGACCGCCACGGAGACGCCCCACACCGTGGTCATGGCCTGGCAGACGTAGAAGGCGGTGGTCGCGGCGAGGCCGAGCAGCACGGCGCGCTTGGAGTGGCGGAGCACCTCCACGATCGGCACGCGGCGCTTCTCGCTGGCTGCCTCGAGTCGCTGGAAGGCCGGGGTCTCCGAGACCTTGAGGCGGATCACGAGGCCCACGCCGATCAGGACGGCGGAGAGCAGGAACGGCACCCGCCAGCCCCAGACGAGGAACTGGCTGCCGGAGAGGGCGGCGAAGAGGGAGAGGCCCAGCGTGCCCAGGATCGCGCCGGCCGGGCCGCCCGCGTTGGCGAAGGAGGCGGCGAAGCCGCGGTGCTTCTTCGGCGCGTGCTCGATCGCCATCAGCGCGGCGCCGCCCCATTCGCCGCCCACCGCGACGCCCTGGATGAGGCGCAGCACCACGAGCGTGATGGGGGCGGCCATGCCGACCTGGGCGGTCGTGGGGAGCAGGCCGATGGCCACCGTGCCCGCGCCCATGACGACCATCGAGAGCACGAGCACCTTCTTGCGGCCCACGAGGTCGCCGAAGTGGCCGAAGACCAGGCCGCCGAGCGGGCGCGCCACGTAGCCGACGGCGAGCGTCACGAAGGAGGCGAACAGCGCGAAGCCGGGGCCGAGGTTCGCGAAGAACACCTTGTCGAACACGAGCGAGGCGGCGGTCGCGTAGAGCATGAAGTCGTAGTACTCGATGGCGCTGCCGATGAAGGACGAGGCCAGGATGCGGCGCATGTCCTTGGTGTTGAGCGTCCCGACGGGCGCGGCGGTCTGGGAGGCCATCGTGGTGCTTTCAGTGGTCACAGGGGAATCCTCATTCCAATGATGGGCTGCTGGCGGCGTCAGCGCTGACGGCCGAACGGGATGACGTCGAGGTCCTTCGGGAGCACGAAGCGGCCGGAGAAGTGCTCGGCCGCCTCGGTCCACACGCTCTCCGGCGCGTGGCCGGGGACGAGATGGTGCAGGGCGAGTGCCGCGGCGCCGGCGGCCTCGGCGGCCTTGGCCGCCTCCCGCACGCTCGTGTGGGACTTGTAGTGGTGGTCCCGGGCGGCGCGGGAGGCCTCGTCGGTCCGGTCCCCGTAGAGGGACTCGACCCAGTCGAAGTCGATGGCCTCGTGCAGGAGCAGGTCCGTGCCCTGCGCGAGGGTGATGAGGTTGGGGGTGAAGCACGTGTCCCCGGAGATCGTCACGGAGCCCTCGGCGGTGTCGAAGCGGAACGCGAACGCCGGTGCGATGGGCGGGTGCTCGACGAGGATCGCGGTGACGGTCACCAGCTCGTCGCGGTAGACCTCGAACGGGGCCATCTCGGGGGTGGCATTGGTGTTCGGGTGGTAGCCGATGCCGGACGGGATCTCGATGTCCTCGGCGCGGAACACCTCGAGCGGGCTGGGCTTGAGCGAGTCGAGGATGCGGTCGTTCAGGTCCGTCGCGTGCGCGGCCATGAGCGCCTCGAACATCTCCCGCGTCCCGGGAGTTGGGTTGTGCGGGGCGAGCGTGGCCGGAGGCACGACGGCGCGCGGCGACACCGGGGGCAGCTCGCCGCGGTTGCCGGGGCCGATGATGCGCACCGGGTCCGTCCCGGCCCGGTGCTGGAGGGCGTAGAGGCCGAAGATGCCGATTCCGGCGAGGTCGTAGACGTGGTCGGAGTGGAGGTGGGTGATGAACAGGGCCCGCATCCCGGCGAGGTCGAGCCCGGACTGCGCGAGCCGGCGGCCGGCGCCCTGGCCGGCGTCGACGAGGTAGAACGCGTCCCCGACCACCACGGCGGTGGCGATGCCGGTGCGCTCGCCGGAGTCGGCGGCCGCCCACCAGCGCGGGCCGCCCGCGGTGCCGAGGGTGATGATGCGGGGTGCGAGGCTCGGGGCCATGGACAGAACTCCTGTGGGGCTGGACGACTGGGTCTGGGATCCAGTGTGGCCAGCGCCACAGCTTTTGTATAATCAATCAATTCGTACAGAACGATCAGGAATCCTTATGTCACCCGAGTTCACCCTCCGCCAGCTCGAGTACTTCGTGGCGGTGCTCGACGCCGGTTCCGTCACCGAGGCGGCCCGGCGCAGCAGCATCTCCCAGGCCGCGGCGTCGATGGCGATCGGCCAGCTCGAGCGCGCCCTCGGCGTGGACCTGTTCGTGCGGGCCCGGTCCAAGCGGCTCGTGCCCACGGAGGCGGGGACGGCGCTCGGCCTGCGCGCGCGCCGGGTGCTCGACGAGGCCTCCGAGATCCCCGCGACCGTGCGGGCCGGGTGGGAGGAACTGCGGGGACGGGTGCGGCTCGGGTGCATGATCGCGATCAGCCCGCGCCTCATGCCCAAGCTCCTGGCCGAGACCGCACGCCGGTGGCCGGAGATCGAGGTGGAGTTCGTCGAGGGCGCCGCGGAGGAGCTCCAGCGTGCGGTCGCCGGGGGCGAGCTCGACGCCGCGGTCGTCTACTCGCTGCAGGCGGTGCCCGGCGTCGACCTCGTGACCCTCGCCGAGTCGCGTCCGCACTTCCAGCTGGCCGAGGGCCATCCGCTCGCGGGGCGTGCGTCGCTGCGTTTCGCGGACCTCGCCGAGTACGACGCAGTCCTCTTCGATGTCCCCCCGAGCGCCGAGCGGGTCCTCGCCATGTTCGAGTCCGCTGGGGTGGCGCCGCGGGTGCGGTGGCGCAGCGTCGTGTCGGAGACGATCCGCGCGATCGTCGCGAGCGGACTCGGCTACTCGGTGACCAACGTCTGGGAGGGTGTCGAGGAGCTGTTCCGTGCCAGCGGTGTGGTGCTCGTGCCCGTGGCGGACCCGACGCCGCACAACGCGGTGGTCGCCGCCGTCCCGCCCGGGCTGCGCCGGCCGCGCAGGGTCGACGCCGTCCTCGGCGCTGCCCGCACGGTCGCATCCCCGGGTACACTCAACGTGATGTGATCCATGTCACGGCTGGCCGTTCCTCGTGGGCGGGGACGGGCCGTGCAGTCCAGGGGAGTCGTGACGATGAAGCCGGCCGCAGCGCCAACCCTCATCGCCTCGGTGAGCCGAGCGCTCGAGCTGGCCGACGCCGTCGCCCGCTCCTCGCGCCCGGTGCCGGCCAAGCAGCTCTCCCGGGCCACCGGGCTGAGCCTGGGGACCACGTACAACCTCCTCCGCACGCTCGTCCATGAGGAGTACCTCGCCCAGGAGCCCGACGGGTTCGTGCTCGGTCCAGCGCATCCCAGCCAGGCCGGTCTGGGTCCCGGCGCCCTCCTCGCCCGAGCACGCGCTGCCCTCACCGGCCTCCGCGACCACCTCAATGCGGCCGCCTACCTGAGCCGGTACGCGGACGGGGAGATCGAGATCGTGGACATCGTGGACGGCCCCACCGCGCCGCGGGTGGAGCTGTGGGTGGGGGTGCAGGAGAGCGGCCACGCCACTGCGTTCGGCAAGCAGATCCTCGCATCGCTGCCGGGCTCCGAGCGCGCGGACTACCTCGCGCGGCACCCGCTCGTGTCCCTGACGCCCTACACCGTCCGCACCTCGGGGGAGCTCGAGCGGCGTGCGGTCCTCAGCCCCGGCCTCTCGGTGGACCAGCAGGAGTACGCGCTGGGCAGCAAGTGCCTGGCGGTCCCGGTGGCCGCCCGCGGGTTCATCGGCTCCCTCGCGGTGTCCCTGCCGGTGGCCTCGAGGGCCTCGGCCGAGGACCTCGCCTGCCAGCTCGGCACCGCCGCGGAGCGGCTCTCGGTGACCATCGGGACCGAGTTCACCATCTGAAATTCCGCCCATACCCACTGCCTCCGCCCGCTCCTACGCTCAAGGCACCGGCACGCCGCGGCAGCGAGGCCGCGGCCGAGCGTGATGGAGGAACCATGACAGTCCAGCATGCCGCAGCCCCCACGGGGCTCGCGGCCACGGAGCGCGTCGAACTGCTCCGAACCATGATCCTGATCCGTGCCTTCGAGGAGGCCATCCTGCGGGACTACCACGCGGACAAGAAGCCCGCCTGGGACATCGGAGCTGGCCTGATCCCGGGGGAGATGCACCTCTCCGCCGGGCAGGAGCCGGTCGCAGCCGGGATCTGTGCGCACCTCACCGCGGAGGATGCCGTGACGGCCACCCACCGCCCGCACCACCTCGCCATCGCCCATGGCATGGATCTGAACAGGCTCGCCGCCGAGATCTACGGCCGCGAGACCGGACTCGGCCGCGGCCGCGGCGGGCACATGCACCTGTTCGACCCCGACACCCACTTCTCCTGCTCCGGGATCATCGCGGAGGGGTACCCGCCTGCGCTCGGGCAGGCGTTCGCGTTCCAGCGCCGCGGAACGGACCGGATCGCGGTCGCCGTGACGGGCGAGGGTGCGGCGAACCAGGGAGCGTTCCACGAGTCCCTCAACCTCGCGGCCCTGTGGAAGCTGCCGGTCGTCTTCGTCGTCGAGGACAACGACTGGGCGATCTCCGTCCCGCGGGGGTCCTCCACCTCGGTGCCCAACAATGCGGACCGCGCCGCCGGCTATGGAATTCCGGGCGTGCGCGTCGAGGGCAACGACGTCGAGGCCATCCACGCCGCCGCCGGCGGCGCCGTGGCGCGGGCGCGCGCGGGCGAGGGACCGAGCCTGCTCGAGATCCACACGCTGCGTCTGTGGGGTCACTTCGAGGGCGACGCCCAGGGGTACCGGCCCGAGCTTGCCGAGGTTCCCGGGCGTGATCCCATCCCCGCCTACGAGCAGGCGCTGACGGCCGAGGGCGCGCTCACCGCAGGCCGTGCCGACCAGTTCCGGGCCGAGGCGGGCCAGCGGGTGGAGGCAGCGCTCGAGTTCGCCAAGTCCTCGCCCACCCCCAAGCCGGAGGAAGCCCTCCGCTACGCCTTCGTGGAAGGAGCCTGACATGAGCGTCACGGCAGAGAACCCGGCAGCGGCCGGCGCGCACGCGGCGTCGTCCCTCCCGGTCGAGCCTGAGGCCGGAACGCGCCGCCTCAACACTGCGAAGGCCCTGCAGGAGGCGATTGCGTCCCAGATGGAGGCCGACCCCGAGGTGTTCGTCATGGGGGAGGACGTCGGAGCCTACGGCGGCATCTTCTCCTCCACCACCGGCCTCCTCGACAAGTTCGGCCCCCAGCGCGTCATCGACACGCCGATTTCGGAGACCGCGTTCATCGGCCTGGGCATCGGCGCGGCCGTGGAGGGCATGCGGCCGATCGTGGAGCTCATGTTCGTCGACTTCTTCGGCGTGTGCATGGACCAGATCTACAACCACATGGCCAAGATCCACTTCGAGTCCGGCGGCAACGTCAGGGTTCCGATGGTGCTCATGACGGCAACCGGCGGCGGCTATTCGGACGGCGCCCAGCACTCCCAGTCGCTGTGGGGCACGTTCGCCCACCTGCCGGGAATGAAGGTCGTGGTCCCGTCCACGCCGTATGACGCCAAGGGCCTCATGACCGCCGCCATCCGCTCCGACGATCCGGTCGTCTACATGTTCCACAAGGGCGTCATGGGCCTGCCGTGGATGGCCAAGAACAAGCGGAGCATCGGCGCGGTGCCCGAGCAGGACTACGTCGTGCCGATCGGGAAGGCCAGGGTGGCGCGCGAGGGCACGGACGTGAGCATCGTGACCCTCTCGCTGTCCGTGCACCACAGCCTGGACGTCGCTGAGAAGCTCGCCGGCGAGGGGATCAGCGTCGAGGTGCTGGACCTGCGCTCGGTCGTGCCGCTGGACCGCGAGGCCATTGCCGCGACCGCGGCCAAGACGGGCCGGGTGATCGTGGTGGACGAGGACTACCAGTCGTTCGGCCTCTCGGGCGAGATCGCCGCCACGCTTGCCGAGGACCCCTCGAGCCGCGGGGCCGCGTTCTCCCGGGTCTGCGTGCCGGACGTCCCGATCCCGTATGCGCGCGACCTCGAGTACGCGGTCCTGCCGACCCCGGCCCGGATCGAGGCGGCCGTCAGGGCGGCGGTGGCTGGATGAGCACGGAGGTCCGGTTCCCGAAGATGACGGACGCCGGCGACTCCTCCGGGGTGCTTGCGACCTGGTACGTCGAGGACGGGGAGCAGGTGTCCGAGGGGCAGGTGCTCGCCGACGTGGCGGTGGAGAAGGTCGACGCCGAGGTCACCGCGCCCGTAGCGGGGACGGTGACGCGCGCCGTGGACGAGGAGGCCGAGGTCGCCGAGGGGTCGGTGATCGCGACCATCGCGTAGGGACATGACCCCTCAACCCGTGCTGGCGTTGAGGGGTCATGTCCCTGTGGTGAGTGGTCACGCAAGGGCCGGGCAGCGGGCCCGGCGACCACGCGACGTCGTGCGCGGCCTCCGAGCCGCTAGCCGATGCCGACGCCGAAGAGGAACCCGAGGACGTACGTCACCGCGGCAGCGCCGAAGCCGATCGCGAGCTGGCGGAGGGCTCGGGTGAGCGGGGAGGCGCCGGCGAGCAGGCCCACCACGGCGCCCGTGCCCAGGAGCGCGAGGCCCACGAGGGCGCCCGCCACCACCAGGGCCGGAATCCCCACCATGCCGAACAGGAACGGCAGGATCGGCACGACGGCGCCGGAGGCGAAGAAGCAGAAGCTCGCGCCCGCCGCGCCCCAGGCGGAGCCGATGGCCTCGTGCTCGTCCTCGGCGGTCTCGGCCTCGGGGTGCAGGGACAGGCTCGGATCGCAGTCGCACGCGTAGTAGCCGAGGCGCTCGGCGGCGCGGTGCTCGGCGGCCTCCTGGCTCATGCCGCGCGCCTTGTAGACGAGGACGAGCTCGTTGGCGGTCAGGTCGAGGTCGGGCGCGGCCGCGAGCGTGACCTGGGTGGGCCTGGACGCGGAGAGGAGCTCGCGCTGGGACCGCACGGAGATGAACTCGCCGGCGCCCATCGACAGCGCGCCCGCGAGCAGGCCGGCCACGCCGGAGAGCAGCACCACGTGGCTCGCGACCCCGGACGCGGCCATGCCCGCCACGAGGGAGAGGTTGCTGACGAGGCCGTCGTTGGCGCCGAACACCGCGGCGCGGAACATGCCGGACAGGCGTGTGCGGCCGCGGACCGCGAGGCCGCGGACCACCTCTTCGTGGATGCGCTCGTCTGCCGCCATGGCGGGGGTCGCCGAGGGGTCGGTGGCGTAGGGGGAGCGGCCCTCGGCGCGCTGGGCCATCGCGAGGACGAACACGCTGCCGAAGTGCCGGGCCAGGAAGCCCAGGAACTGGCTGCGGAGCGAGGCCGGACGCGGCCTGCCCACCTTGTCGCCGAGCAGGGCCAGCCAGTGCGCCTCGTGCCGGCGCTCGGCTTCGGCCAGGCCGAGGAGGATGTCGCGCTCCTCGCCCATGCGCCGGCTGGCGAGCGAGCGGTAGATCGCCGCCTCGGCCTTCTCATCGGCCAGGTACTGGCGCCAGCGGCGGATGTCGGCCGGGGTGGGCTCCGGGCGGTGGCCGGGCTCCTGGGGGGTGGTGGTGTGCATGGGTACTCCTGCGTGGACGGATGCTCGTGGCCCCGTTGCCCCCGCCACTGTAGACCTTTCCGGCCCGGGTTTTCGGCCGGTGGCCCGGCATCCGGGAGTTCGGTGCACCGCAATCTGGTGGCGAGAACGACGCCGGGCGGTGCTGTCGCCCGCGAGGGGCGGCGGCGCCGTCGTGCGCGCCGCCCCGCGGCGGAGGTGCCTGGCGGGCAACAGAAGTTGCTCTATGCTGAGGTACCGGAATGCAGCCCCGCCACCGCCGCGGGGACCTGCCGCGCAGGAGAGAGAGCCGATGAAAGCACTGCCCGTCGAGCCGAGCAACGCCCCGGTGGCGATCGGCTCCCGCATCCGCGCGGCCCGGCAGTCCCAGCGCATGACCATCGAGCAGGTGGCAGACGCGACCGGCCTGACCAAGGGCTTCCTCTCGCGCGTGGAACGGGACCTGACCTCGCCGTCGGTCGCGTCGCTCGTGACGCTGTGCCAGGTCCTCTCGCTCTCGATCGGGGACCTCTTCGCCCAGCCGGAGACCCACCTGACGCGGGCCGCCGAGGCCCCGCGGATCTCGCTCGGTGGGGAGGGCATCGTCGAGAGGCTGCTCACGGGCCGCTCCGAGCGGCGCGTGCAGGTCCTCCAGGCGGACATCGAGCCGCGCGGTGCCGGTGAGTCGGAGCTGTACGCGGTGGACTGCGACGTGGACGTGCTCCACGTGGTGCGCGGCCGGATCGACCTGATCATGGCCAACGAGCGCTACTCCCTGGCCGCCGGGGACACCCTGACCTTCCCCGGGCGCGAGCCGCACACCTGGGTCAACCCCTCGGACGAGCCAGCGCGGCTCCTCTGGGTCCTCGTGCCCGCCGCCTCCCGCTGACCGGGGCCTGCCCGCCGGCCCCGCCCTGCCTCGGGTTTCGGGTACGCATCTCGTCGCATGATGCCCGTTTCGGGTACACGCCGCCGGCCGCACCAGCGCCTCGCAGCCAGCAAATGGACGACGCCGGCCGGTCGCCGGGCGCCGCCGGCGGGGCCAGCGCCGTGCGCGGCACCAGGACCCCGGGCGGGCCCTGTACCCGGAATGTCGAGAAGGCGACGAGATGCGTACCCGAAACGGCTAGAACGCGACGAGATGCGTACCCGAAATGGCAGACAGACGGCGGAGAGGGCCGGAAGGTGCGAGAGGGACGGTAGGGATGGCCGCGCTGCCGGCCGCGGGTCACAGTTCCCTCACGGTGTCCGTCCGGCAGGGCTGCCGGGTCACGGGGATATTTCAACTGAATGGATTTATCGGCAAGGCCCTGTTGCCCGAACCCGGGCGGTGTCACCGTGGGCTGTGCGGACGCGCTCCCGCATCCGTCATCCGCACCCCTGATCCATACCGTCCTCCGCACCCCACCGCCCCCGAGGTACACCGCCATGCCCTCCACCGTCCGCCCGCGCCGGCTTGCCGCGATCAGCTCCGCTGCCCTCTCGGCCGCCGCCCTCTCCCTCGCCCTGTCCGGGTGCGCCAGCATGGCAAGCACCGCCGCGCCGGCCCCCTCCCAGCCGGCGCCGAGCGCCACCGCGTCGCCGAGCCGGCTGCCGCCATCGGCCGGCACCAGCAGCAGCACCAGCACCGCGGCGCGCCCGGCGCTGGCGACCTACAAGCTCCCCGGCGGGGCGGTGTCCTTCGACTACCCCCGCCGCTGGACGGTCGAGCTGTTCCATGCCGCCTCCGCATCCGTGCCCACGGCGACGGCGACCCTCCAGGACGCGGACGGCCGGAAGATGGCCACCGTGTCCATCGCAGCGATCGGCGACGTCGTGGGCCACGCGGGCCCGCGCACCGTCTTCGAGTCAGTCGCCGTCCCCGGGCTCGCCGGGCTGCCGGGAGCCCCGGCGCACGCCTCGTTCTACCGCGTCGGGGCAGACGGGGGCGCCCAGTTCGCGCTCGAGCTCACCGCAGGGGCGGTCACCCCCGGCGAGAACGCGCCCGGGAGCGCGCCGGAGGGCCTGGTCCGGACCCGGGACGGCATCTTGGCGGCAGCGGCCGTGTGGGACTCGCGGGCGCCCTTCGCCTCCGACGAGGCCGCCCGGGCCTGGTATTCCTCGGCCGAGGGGCGCGCGGTGCGGGATGTGCTGCTGAGCGTCCGGGCAAAGTGAGGCACGTGTGTGTATCGCTTCGGGAACGGCGCCTCCGGCCTCTGGCCAAACGGTGGCGCGGGTGGAACAGTGGGCCTCGAGCGCTCGGCATCCATCGCGCTCAGGGGGATGACTCGATGCACTCCGCACCTCTTCGGGGGCGCCGGTGGCCTGCCGCGGCCCACACCGTCGTGGCGCTGCTCGCCGCCGGCGTCCTCGTCGGGTGCTCCGCCGGACCGCCCGTCGCCCGGCCGCGGACGACGGCGGCCGGCCCCGCGCCGTCGTCGGCGTCACCGAGCGGGGCGTCGCCAAGCAGGGCGACCTCGGAGGCGGCGCCGGCGATCCACCGCTTCACCTCCCACCCGCTCTCCTTCCGTTACCCCTCCGACTGGTCCGTCGCGGCCGAGGTGCGCCCGATCGGTCCGGCCGGCGAGGTGCGGGAGACGGCGACCGTGCTCGACGGCGGCGGCCGCCGGCTCCTCGACGTCTTCGTCAACTGGGCCCCGCAGGACGTGGGCCCGGAGGTCACGCGCGCCGTCCTCGACGCGGAGCCCGTGCCCGGACTCGGCTCGGCGGCCGTGCACCCCGGCTACTACGCCTTCTACGCGGAGACCGAGGCGGGGGCTCTGGACCGGAGCGGGCGCCCCGCGGTCACGTACTCGATGACCCTCTCCCCGGGGCGGCCGCTGGACGGCCCGGGCCAGCGGCACGGCGGCCCGTTCGACAGCACCGTCCGGATCGCCGCGGGGTACTCGGTCGGCGCCGATGCGAGCGCAGACCTCATGACGTTCGGCGACGCGGCCGAGGCGCTCCGCTGGCTCGGCTCGGAGGACGGGCAGCGGCTGAAGGCCGTCCTGATGAGCCTGACCGTGTACTAGCGCGGTGCTGGCGCCGTGTTCTGGCGCCGCCCGAGGAGGGGAGGGGCGGCGTCCCCGTCCCTACCTCGCGGCGCCAGCGGGCAGGACCACGAGTTCGGCCTTGCCGTCGGTGAAGAACTCGTCGCCGCTCGCGTTGTGCCCCATCTGGGGGTCGGTGCGCTGGAAGAGGGTGCCGGGCAGCCCGAGGGAACCGGTGATGTAGGCCCGCTCGGCGTCGACCTGGGGATCGATGTGGTGGGTGGGCAGCTTCGCGGAGCCGGCCAGCTCGATGCCGTCGTCGAAGCTGGCCGTTGCCTCCCACACGTCCCGGCCGTCCGGCGCGGTGAACCCGGTCCGCCAGATGCGGATGTGGTGGCGCTGCCGCAGGGAGTTCGCCGCCGTGGCCTTCTGGAACGCGACGGTCTCGGGCTGGGCATCCATGAACGCCGGCGTGACGGGGGCCGAGGCGTACTGGCCCCCCTGGAAGCCGACGGCGAAGGCCCGCAGCGTGTTCGCGAGGGTCGAGGGGTCGGCCTGCTGCCACCCCGCCCGGGTGAAGGCCCGTGCCACCTGCTCCTCAGAGCCGACGAAGACGAAGCTGGCCGGCTCCATGCGTCCCCCCGTGAGCGTCTCGCTGTAGAGGGGCAGCCGGGAGAACGCCGCGGCATCCAGGGACGGGAGCGCCTGGGTGGGCTCGCGCACCGTGTGCTCCTGCGGGTGGACGAGGGCCGGCCCCAGCCCGATGGCGAAGACGAGGGCGGCCGCCGGGGCCACGGCGACGGCGCGGCCCGGGATGCCGGGGCGGTGCCGGACCCTCCGGAGGGGGAAGCGGGCGGCGATCTCGAGGGCGCCGACGACGGCGGCGAGCAGGGCCGCTCCCAGGAGCATCCCGCCCCAGACGTCGGAGACGTAGTGCACCCCGAGGTACACCCGGCTCATGGTCACGAGCAGGACCGCGAGGAGGTAGGCGGCGACCGTGAGGGTCCGCGCCCAGGCCGAGCGGAGGGACTTGAACACGAGGTAGGCGATGATCCCGAACACGACCGTGGCCCGCACCGCGTGCCCGCTCGGGAAGCTCGGTGAGGTCTCGGTCACGAGCGCGAGCGCCGTGGCCGGGCGCGGCCGGCCGCCGATGTCCTTTGCGACGGTGAACAGGAGCTCCTGCGCCGCCACGGTGGCCACCACGGCCGCCGCGAGGAGCCGCTCGCGCCGCCACCACAGGATGGCCACGGCGATGACGGTCATCACGAGGACCGACTGGAAGCTCCCGAGCGCGGTGGCGACGGTGAACACGGCGGTCTCGCCCGGCGTGCGGACAGCCGGCATGAGGTGGGCGATCCGTGCGTCGACCTGCGTGAGCGGCCCGCGGGCCGCGACGGTGACGGCCAGTCCCAGGAACTCGGCGAGCGGCACGGCGGCGATCACTGCGGTCGCCGTGAGCCACAGGCCCGAGGCCCGGTCCAGCCGGAACCTGTCCCGCAGCCACGGCAGCGGCCGCGCCTCGGAGGTGAGGGCCCGCACCACGTACTCGTTGGTGCGCAGCCCCGACCACGCCGACGCGGCGAGGGAGCGCATCACGGCCGACGGCGCGGCGAGCGCGCGGACGATCGCGAGCACGAAGACGGCCGCGAAGACCACCTCGAGGAAGACCGCCGCGAGGAAGAGCATGGGGGAGATGAACAGCGAGAGGGTGCGCACCGCGTAGAAGCAGGCCGCCATCAGCACGATCATTGTGGCCGCCACCGCGAGGTGCCGGCCGGGTCCGCGCGACGCGCCGCGGCGCTCCGGAAGGGTCTGCCGGTTCCCTGTCATGGCCCGATCCTTCCCCCGGGCGTCTAAGACGAATCTAAGAAACACCCGGAGCGGCCAGGGCCGCGCCGGGGGAGGGCTCTGTCCGGGGGTGTTCGCGTAAACATCGGGTGCATATGAGGCAACTTGTGCGGTAGTGTGGGGCCACGGTTCACCCACTATGGAAGGCCTGCCTTGGAAGAGCTGCGCATCGAGGAGAACGGCAACCTCGGTCCCATCGATTCGTCCCGCGTCCCACGCTTCGCCGGCGCGGCGACGTTCGCCCGCCTGCCCCGCCTCGACCAGGTGGCCCGCGCGGACGTCGCCGTCGTGGGCGTGCCGTTCGACGCCGGCGTCTCCTACCGCCCGGGGGCCCGCTTCGGGGCCAACCACGTGCGCGAGGCGAGCCGGCTGCTGCGCCCGTACAACCCGGCGCTGGACGCCTCGCCGTTCGCCAACGCCCAGGTGGCCGACGCCGGGGACATGGCGGTGAACCCGTTCAACATCCACGAGGCGATCGAATCGATCCAGCAGGACGCGCTGGACCTGACGGCCGACGGCGCGCGCCTCCTCACGCTCGGCGGCGACCACACGATCGCCCTCCCGCTCCTGCGGGCCGCGTCCGAGCGGGCGGGGGAGCCCGTGGCGCTCCTGCACTTCGATGCCCACCTCGACACGTGGGACACCTACTTCGGCGCCGAGTACACGCACGGCACCCCGTTCCGCCGCGCGGTCGAGGAGGGCATCCTCGACACCGAGGCGATCTCCCACGTCGGCACCCGCGGCCCGCTGTACGGCAAGCGCGACCTCGAGGACGACCGCCGCTTCGGCTTCGGGATCGTCACCTCCTCGGACGTCTACTACCAGGGCGTGCGCGAGGTCGTCGCGAAGCTGCGCGAGCGCATCGGCGGCCGCCCGCTCTACGTCTCCGTGGACATCGACGTCCTCGACCCGGCCCATGCCCCCGGCACCGGCACCCCCGAGGCCGGCGGGATCACGAGCCGCGAGCTGCTCGAGATCCTGCGCGGGCTGCGCGGGCTCAACCTCGTCGGCGCCGACGTCGTCGAGGTCGCCCCCGCCTACGACCACGCCGAGATGACCGCCGTGGCTGCGAGCCACGTCGCCTACGACCTGGTGACCCTCATGAGCGAGCTCCCCGCCGGCGGTGCCCGGTGAGCCCCGTCGAGTCGCCCTGGACGGGCGAGGCGCAGGCGCTGCAGGCCGCCGGGGCGCGGGAACTGCAGGCCCGGGAACTGCAGGCCCGGGAATCGGGCGGCGCGGCGGAGTCGGAGGGCGAGGGGGCCGGCGTCGTGCGCGGTGCCGGGCCCCGCAACGGCGGCGACCTCGTGGTCGAGACGCTCGAGGCGCTCGGCGCGAAGACCGTGTTCGGCATCCCCGGCCAGCACGCGCTCGGACTGTTCGACGCGATGGGCCGGGGGAACCTCTCGTTCGTCTCCAGTCGGGTGGAGAACAACTCGGCGTTCGCGGCGGACGGCTACTCGCGCGCCACGGGCGAGGTCGGGGTCCTGTTCCTCTCGACCGGCCCGGGCGCCCTGACCTCCCTCGCGGGCCTGCAGGAGGCCTACGCGACCGGCGTGCCGATGGTCGTCATCGCCAGCCAGATCCCGCTCGAGGGCCTCGGCGCCCGCCGCAAGGGCATGCTCCACCAGCTCGACGACCAGAAGGCCTCGGCCGCGAACGTCACCAAGAGCCAGCGCCTCATCCAGCACGCCTCCGGCATACCCTCGGCCATCCAGGACGCCTGGACGGACGCGATCTCCTCCCCGCAGGGGCCCGTGTGGGTCGAGATCCCGCAGAACGTGCTCCTCGATCCGGTCATGGTCCCGCCCGTCGAGGACGCCCTCGCCGAGGCCGCGGACAACCCGCCCCGGGTCGAGCTGGTCCGCGAGGCCGTCGCGTGGCTCCGCGGGGCGCGCCGGCCCGCGATCATCGCCGGAGGCGGGACCCGCCGCGGGCACGCCGAGGCGTCCCTGCGCCGCCTCGCCGAGCAGCTGCGCGCGCCCGTGATCTGCACACCGGGCGGCAAGGGCGCCTTCCCCTGGGAGCACCCGCTCTCGCTCCAGTCGTGGATCGAGGACCGGCACATGACCGAGGTCCTCGAGGACGCGGACGTGCTCGTGGTGGTCGGCTCCTCCCTCGGCGAGGTCACCTCCAACTACTTCACGTTCGAGCCCCGCGGCCGGATCATCCAGATCGACGCCGAGCCGCGGGTGCTCGAGTCCAACCGGCCGGGCCTGGGCATCCGCGCCGACGCCGGGCAGGCACTCGCCGCGCTCGAGACCGCGCTCGCCGCGCCCGCGGCCGGCGCCGCCGCCGGGGGCAGCCCGGCGCCGGACTGGCACGGGAGGGCGCCGGAGGAGGTCGTGGCCGAGGTGCTCGGCAAGGTCCGGGTGCGGCTCGAGTCGCAGGACCTGGCCAAGGAGCTGGCCTTCATGGCGGACGTCCGCGCCGCCGTGCCGGATGAGATGCAGACGTTCTGGGACATGACGATCTCCGCCTACTGGGCCTGGAGCTGCTGGGACTCCCGCGCCGGGCAGTTCCACTCCGCCCAGGGCGCCGGCGGGCTCGGGTTCGGCTTCCCCGCGGCGATCGGCGGGGCCGTGGGCCTGGCCACGCTCGGGCGGCCCGCCCGGGTCCTGGCCGTATCCGGGGACGGCTCCGCGATGTACTCGATCGCCGAGCTGGCCACCGCGCGCCAGCACCACGTGCCCGTCACCTGGCTCATCGTGGACGACGGCGGCTACGGGATCCTGCGCGAGTACATGGTCGACGCGTTCGGCAAGGCCACCGCGACCGAGCTCGTCCGCCCCGACTTCGTGGCGCTCGCCGAGTCGTTCGGCGTGCCCGCCCGGCGCGTGCCCGTGGAGGGCGTGCGGGAGGCGCTCGAGGAGAGCCTCGCCGCGGACGGGCCCAACGTCGTCGTGGTCGAGACGCTCCTGAAGATGTTCGCCCCGACCCACCTCGGCTAGCGGGGGAGCGTCCGCCGACCCCGCCCGTCCCGCCCCGTCTCCCGTCTGGGAGTCACCTTCTGGAAGTCACCTTCTGGGGGTCAGGTTCTGGGAGTCACCTCGAGTGACTCCCAGAACCTGACCCCCAGATGCGTCTCCCCGGCGCACGACGCCGCCCGGCCGCCCCGTGTTACTAAGGTCACCTACCGAATTAGTTTGCACAAGCAACCATCGAGCGTATAGTTGTTGCAAGCAACCAATTGAGGAGGGGCGGCCCATGCCTGTCGATCCCGGAACGGCGCGAGAACTCATCCACCGCGTCTTCGACCTGCAGCGGGTGGTCCGCTGCCTGTCGATCTCCGAGCTCAAGCACGGAGAGCTCGGCGTCGCCTCGCAGGGCGTCCTGCGCGTGATCGGCGAGCACGGCGGCCGCGCCGTGGACCTCGCCGGGAAGCTCGGCGTGAGCGCCCCGGTGCTCAGCCGGCACCTCGCCGAGCTCGAGGGCCTGGGCCTGGTCGAGCGGCGCCGCGACCCGGAGGACCGTCGCGCGCAGCTCGTCGGGCTCACGGAGCACGGTTGCGAGGTCCTCGAGGAGATCGAGGAGCACCGCATCGAGCGGCTCCAGAGCTACCTCGCCGACTGGGACGAGGGCCGCGCCGCGGCCGCCGTCGCTGCCATCGGCCAGCTCTCCGACGCCCTGCGCTCCGGCTCCGGCCACCGCCCCGCCCCGACCACCACACCTACGGACAAGGAGGAAGCCCTTGCAGCCCGCTGACGCGGCGGCTCCGCAGATGAGCCACAAGCAGATCCTCGAGGCCCTCACCGGCCTCCTGGCAGCATTCTTCACCGCGATCCTCTCCTCGACGATCGTGGCGAACGCTCTGCCGACCATCATGGCGGACCTCAAGGGCACGCAGACCGACTTCGCCTGGGTGATCACGGCGGCGCTGCTCGCCAACGCGGTCACCACCCCGATCTGGGGCAAGCTCGCGGACCTGTTCAACAAGAAGCTCCTGACCCAGCTGAACATCGTGGTGTTCGTGGCCGGCTCCGTCATGGCCGGCTTCTCCCAGAACATCCCGTGGCTCCTTTCGGCCCGCGTGATCCAGGGCATCGGCATGGGCGGCCTTACCGCCATGGCCATGGCGATCATCGGCACCATGATCCCGCCGCGCGACCGCGGCAAGTACAACGGCTACATGGGCGCGGTCATGGCCGTCGGCACCGCGGGCGGCCCGCTCCTGGGCGGCTTCATCGTCGACTCCTCGCTCGGCTGGCGGTGGACGTTCTTCGTGTGCGTCCCGCTCGCCGTCATCGCCCTGTTCCTGATCCAGGCCACGCTGAAGATCACGCACGTCAAGCGGGTGGCGAAGATCGACTGGCTCGGCACGCTGCTCCTGACCGCCTCGGTGAGCACCCTGCTCGTCTGGGTCTCGTTCGCCGGCCAGCCGGACTACTACGACTGGTGGAGCTGGCAGACGGCCGTCATGGTGGGCGGCTCCCTGCTCGGGCTCATCCTCCTGGTCGTCGTGGAGTCCCGCGTGTCGATGCCGATCATCCCGCTCAAGATCGTGGCCAACCGCACCACCGCGCTGAGCATCATCGCCTCCGCCGCGATCGGCGTCTCGATGTTCGCCTCGTCCTCGTTCATCGGCCAGTACTACCAGGTGGCCCGCGGCGCCACCCCGACCGAGGCCGGCCTGCTGACCCTGCCCATGATCGCCGGCAACTTCCTCGGCTCCGTGGTCTCGGGCCAGCTCATCTCCCGCTTCGGCAAGTGGAAGCGCTTCCTGATCCTCGGCTCGCTGCTCATCGTCGCCGGCATGGGCATGCTCGGCACGATCGACCACACCACGGACCTGTGGCGCGCCGGCGTGTACACGTTCGTCCTCGGCCTCGGCCTGGGCATGACCATGCAGAACCTCGTCCTCGGCGTCCAGAACACCGTCCAGGCCAAGGACATCGGCACCGCGAGCGCCACGGTCGCGTTCTTCCGCTCCGTCTTCGGCGCGGTGGGCGTCTCGGTGCTCGGCGCCGTGCTCAACAACCGCTCGGAGGAGCTCATCACCGGCGGCCTCGCGGCGAAGGGCATCCACGCCCCCGCCGGGGGCGGCGGCACGAGCCTGGACCTGACCGACATGCCGGCCCCGATCGCGGACATCGTCCGCGGCGCGTTCGGCGACGCCTCCGCCCGGTCGTTCCTCATCGCCGGGATCATCGGCATCGTGGCGTTCATCGCGATCCTCTTCATCAAGGAGGTCCCGCTGCGCCGCACCGTGGACATCGTCAAGCCCTCCCAGGCCGGCGCCGCCCCCGGAACGGATCCGGCCACCGCCGCGCTCCCGTCCGTCGCCCCGATCGGAGCGCACGACGCCGCGGCCTCGCCCGAGGCGACCGGCTCGCCGTCGTCCGTCCCCGCCGCAGAAGGGGGCGAGCCCGTGGAAGCGGGCCGGCCGCCCGCCTCCGCGGCCCGCCGCGCCGCGATCCGCGAGGTCCTCGCGGGCGCCGAGGGGGAGGGCGCAGCCCTCGACACCGAGCTGCAGCTGCTGCTCGCGGAGGCCGTCCCCGCCACGGGCCAGGCCGCCGCGCCGGCCGCGGCCGGAACGCTCGAGGCGCTGCAGGAGACCCAGCGCATCCTGGCGCGCCAGCAGGCCCAGCTCGCCTCGCTCATGGAGCGCCTCGCCGACCAGCTCGACGAGCAGCAGCGGCTCGCCGCCGAGCAGGGCGCGACCGCGAAGGCGCAGGGGGAGACCGCGGCCCAGCTCGCCCAGCTCCAGCAGGAGCTCGCCGCCGAGCGGGAGCTGCAGAAGGAAGCGGCGCTCTACCTCGCCACGCGGGGGCGCCACAGCGCCAACTGACCGGCGCCGGAACACCTCAGGCAGCCTGCGGACACCCTCTGTCCGCAGGCTGCCTGATTAGTCCTCAAGGTGGATGCCCGCGGGCGCGCGCGAGGCCTACTCTGGACACGCCCCGCCCGGCACCGGCGGGGCCCGACCGCAAGGACCTCGATGCTCCTCACCCTCATCCGGCGCTACGGCGCCCGCTACTGGCCCTCGATCGCCGCCGTGGTCGTCTTCCAGCTCGCGACGACGATGGCCACGCTGTACCTGCCCAGCATCAACGCCCAGATCATCGACCAGGGCGTCGCCAAGGGAGACACGGACTACATCTGGCGCCAGGGTGCCCTCATGCTGGGCATCGCCTTCGTCCAGGTCCTCGCCGCCATCGCCGCGGTGTACTTCGGCTCCAGGACCGCCATGGCGTTCGGCCGCGACCTGCGCCGGGGCGTCTTCCGCAGGGTGACCTCGTACTCAGCCCAGGACCTCCAGCGCTTCGGCGCCCCCACCCTCATCACGCGCGGCACCAATGACGTCCAGCAGGTCCAGATGGTCATGCTCATGGGCCTGAACTTCATGGTCTCGGCTCCGATCATATGCGTGGGCGGCATCATCATGGCCCTCAACGAGGACGCCGGCCTGTCCTGGCTCGTGTGGGTCTCGGTGGGCGTGCTGTTCGCGGTCGTCGGATTCCTCGTCTACCTGCTCATGCCGCTCTTCCGGAAGATGCAGTCCCGGATCGACTCGATCAACGGCGTGCTGCGCGAGCAGATCATCGGCATCCGCGTGGTCCGTGCGTTCGTGCGCGAGCGGTTCGAGGAGGAGCGGTTCGCGGAGGCCAACCGGGCCCTGACGGACATCTCGCTCAAGGTCGGCCAGATCTTCGTGCTGATGTTCCCGATCATCATGCTGCTGCTCCAGGCGGCCACCGCCGCGGTCCTGTTCTTCGGCGGCCACCGCGTCGACTCCGGAGACATGCAGATCGGCTCGCTCACGGCCTTCATGCAGTACCTGCTGCAGATCCTCATGGCGGTGATGATGGGCACCTTCATGGCCATGATGATTCCCCGCGCCTCGGTGTGCGCCGACCGCATCGGCGAGGTCCTCGGCGTCGAGCCCTCCATGGCCGAGCCGGCCGAGGCGACCGTGCCCGCGAAGGCCGAGGGCGTCGTCGAGTTCCGCAATGTCTCCTTCGCCTACCCCGGCGCCGAGGCCCCCGTGCTCAGCGGGATCTCGTTCACCGCCCGTCCGGGACAGACGGTGGCGGTCATCGGGTCGACGGGCTCGGGCAAGACGACCCTGCTGAACCTCATCCCGCGCCTGTACGACGCGGCCGAGGGCGAGGTCCTGCTCGACGGCGTGCCGCTGGCCCGGATGCCGCGGCGCGAGATCACCTCCCGCGTGGCGATGGTCCCGCAGCGGCCCTACCTGTTCTCCGGCACCATCGCGCACAACCTGCGCTTCGGCAAGGAGACGGCGTCCGACGACGAGCTCTGGCAGGCGCTCGAGGTCGCGCAGGGGGCGGAGTTCGTCCGCGCCAAGGCGAAGGGGCTCGAGTCGCCGATCTCGCAGGGCGGCACGAACGTCTCCGGCGGCCAGCGGCAGCGGCTCTGCATCGCCCGCGCGCTCGTGGCCCAGCCCAACGTGTACCTCTTCGACGACTCGTTCTCGGCCCTGGACGTCGCGACCGAGGCGCGGCTGCGGCGCGCGCTCAAGGAGCGGATGCACGGGGCGACCATGATCGTCGTCGCCCAGCGGGTCTCCACCATCATGGGCGCCGACCAGATCCTGGTCCTCGACGGCGGGAAGATCGTGGACCGCGGAACGCACGAGGAGCTGCTGGAGACCTCGCCGACGTACCAGGAGATCGTCCAGTCGCAGATCAGCGCCGAGGAAGTCGAGAGCGTCGCGGGAGCCGCGGGAGCCGCGGGAGCCACGGGGGAGCAGGCATGAGCGAGGACAGCACGGGGGCGGCTGCGCCGGCCGTCGATCCGGAGGAGACGGAGGCAGAGGAGACCGCCGCCCCCGCCAGCGGCCACGGGGGCGGCGGCTTCGGCCAGCAGATGCCCACGCAGAAGGCCAAGGACTTCCGCGGGACGGCCCAGCGGCTCCTCGGCCTGATCCGCTCGGAGATGGGCTGGATGGCCGTGGTGGTCGTCTTCATCATCGTCTCCGTGGTCCTGTCCGTGATCGCCCCGAAGATCCTCGGCAGGGCCATGGACGTCATCTTCGCTGGCGTGATCGGCAAGCGGATGCCGGCCGGGGTGACGAAGGACCAGGTGATCCAGGGCCTGCACGCGCAGGGGCAGAACAACTTCGCGGACATGCTCTCGGCCATGAACCTCGTGCCGGGGCAGGGGATCGACTTCAACGAGCTGACGCTCCTCATCGCCGTCATCCTCGTCATGTACTTCGTGGCGAGCCTGTTCATGTGGGCGCAGGGGTTCATCCTCAACCGCGTGGTGATGCGGATCGTGTACCGCCTGCGCCGGGACGTCGAGGCCAAGCTCAACCGGCTGCCCCTGGGGTACTTCGACACCCGGCAGCGCGGGGACCTGCTCTCCCGGGTCACGAACGACGTCGACAACGTCCAGCAGGCGCTCCAGCAGGCGTTCTCGCAGCTGCTCTCCTCGATCCTCCAGGTGCTGGGCATCATCGTGATGATGTTCATCGTCTCGTGGGAGCTGGCCCTCATCGCCCTCGTGGCGCTGCCGCTCTCCGCGGTCGTGACGGGCGTGATCGGCACGCGCAGCCAGAAGCTCTTCAAGGCGCAGTGGAGGGACACGGGCATCCTCAACGGGCACATCGAGGAGTCCTTCTCCGGCCACGAGCTGGCGATCCTGTTCGGCCGCGAGAAGGAGATGGTCGAGGGCTTCGACGGCAAGAACGAGGACCTCTACCGTGCATCCTTCGGTGCCCAGTTCGTCTCCGGCATGATGTTCCCGATCATGAACTGGATCAGCTACCTCGCCTACGTGGGGATCGCCGTGGTCGGCGGCCTGCGGGTGGCGGCCGGGCAGATGACCCTCGGCGACGCGACGGCGTTCATCCAGTACTCGCGCCAGTTCACCCAGCCCCTCGGCCAGATCGCGGGCATGGCGAACATGCTGCAGTCCGGGGTGGCCTCCGCCGAGCGCGTGTTCGAGCTGCTCGACGCCGAGGAGCAGGAGCCCGAGACGGCCACGCGCCATCTGCGGGCTGCGACGGACGGGCACGTGGACTTCGAGCACGTCTCGTTCTCCTACTCGCCGGACAGGCCGCTCATCGAGGACCTGTCCTTGACCGCGGAGCCCGGCCACACGGTGGCGATCGTCGGCCCGACCGGCGCCGGCAAGACCACGCTCGTGAACCTCGTCATGCGGTTCTACGAGATCTCCGCCGGCCGGATCCTCTTCGACGGCGTGGACATCCGCGACCTGTCACGGGACGAGCTGCGCTCCAAGGTGGGCATGGTGCTCCAGGACGCGTGGCTGTTCGGCGGCACGATCTACGACAACATCCGCTACGGCAACCTCGAGGCGACCGAGGAGCAGGTCATGGCCGCGGCGAAGGCCACGTACGTGGACCGGTTCGTGCGGTCCCTGCCGGAGGGCTACAACACCGTGATCGACGAGGAGGGCACTAACATCGCCGCGGGCGAGAAGCAGCTCATCACGATCGCCCGCGCCTTCGTGGCCAACCCGTCGCTGCTCATCCTCGACGAGGCCACCTCCTCGGTGGACACCCGCACCGAGCTGCTCGTGCAGAAGGCCATGGCGGCCCTGAGGACGGACCGGACCTCGTTCGTGATCGCGCACCGGCTCTCCACGATCCGCGACGCCGACACGATCCTGGTCATGGAGAACGGCAAGATCGTCGAGCAGGGCCGGCACGAGGAGCTGCTCGAGCGCGGCGGGGCGTTCCACCGGCTCTACATGAGCCAGTTCGCCGGTGGGATCGACGTCGAGGCGGAGGAGGCGGCGGCCTCGGCCGGAGCAGCCCCCCGCACCTGACAGCTCAGCATCCGTTCCCGCCACTCCCGTTTCGGGTACGCATCTCGTCGCCCTTTTGCCCTTCCGGGTACGAGCGTGCGTACCCGAAAGGGGTTTTCGGCGACGAGATGCGTACCCGAGAGCAGGGCGGGTGCCGATGCCCAGGGCGGGTGACGGGATGGCCGGGATGGGCCGTGAGCGCCGGGGCAAACGGGGGACAGTACCGCGCCCCGTGGGTGACCGTACGAACCCCCGCGCTGCGCGGGGGCGCACCCAAAGGGGACTTGTCGCCGCGAAGTGCCCGTTCCGGGAACTTCACGGCAAGAGACGCACTCTAGGACAACAGCGAGAACGGCCCAGAGCCCGGTCCCGCAGGAGGAACCCGTGCACAAGCACACCCGCGGCCCGGTGGCGCTCGGTGCAGTGCCCGGGTTTCCCTACACCGCGGTGTAGCCGCCGTCGACCGCGAGCACGGCACCCACCACGAAGGACGCCGAGTCCGAGGCGAGGAACGCGATGGCCTCCGCGACCTCCTCGGGCCGCGCCAGCCGCCCGATCGGCTGCTTCGCGGCCATCCCCGCGCGAACGTCCTCGGGCAGCCCGGCCACGAGTGGCGTGTCGGCGTATCCCGGTGCGACGGCGTTTACCCGGATCCCGCTCGCCGCGTACGTCACGGCCGCGGATCGGGTCAGGTTCGCCACGGCCGCCTTGGCGGCGGAGTAGGACGAACTGTTGGGCTGCCCCACGGTTCCCAGGATCGAGGAAACGTTCACGATCGCCCCTCGCCCGGCAGCGGCCATGTGCCGCAGAGCGTGCTTGCCGCACAGCGCCACGCCGGTCAGGTCGATCTCGATCACGCGGCGCCACGCGGCGACGTCGAGCTCGTGCAGCGGCGCCTTCGGCTCGGCGATCCCCGCGTTGGCTACCAACACGTCGAGCGAGCCGAACTCGGCGGCCGCCCGGTCCATGAGCGCGGCCACCGAATCCTCGTCCGTCACGTCCGTGCGCACCCACAGCGCGCGGTGACCGCCGTCGCGAAGGGAGCGCGCGACGTCGTCCGCTCCCTCCGCGACGTCGCCGATCACGACGGCGGCGCCCCGCTCGGCGAGCAGGCGTGCCGTCGCCTCCCCGATGCCCGACGCCGCGCCGGTCACAACCGCCGTCCTCCCGACGAAAGTGCCGTCCACCTACGCGTCCTGGCGGAGGTTGTTGCCGGCGGTCTCGCCGCCGTCGATCGCGAGGTTCGCCCCGGTCATGAAGCGCGACTCGTCCGAGGCGAGGAACAGGATGAGCTCCGAGATCTCGTCGACCTCGGCGGCGCGCCCGAGCGGAATCTGGCCGAAGCCGCGCTTGAGGCCGGCGGTCATGGGCGTGTTGACCGAGCCCGGGTGCACCGAGTTGACCCGGATGCCATGCGGGCCGAGGTCCAGGGCGCTCGTCTTCGTGAGCCCCTGGACGCCCCACTTCGCGGCGGCGTACGCCGCGCGGTTCCTGAACCCGACGAGCCCCGCGATCGATGAGATGTTGATGATCGACCCGCCCGCGGCCTTCATCACGGGCACCGCCGCCTTCATGCCGAGGAAGTTCCCCGTCAGGTCGATGTCGATCGTCCTGCGCCACTCGTCGACGTCGGCGTCCTCGACGCTGCCCCGCGTGAAGATGCCGGCGTTGTTGACCAGGATGTCGAGCCTCCCGAAGCGCTCGACGGCGTCCTCCACCGCGCGCTGCCAGCTCTCGTAGTCGGCGACGTCGAGGTGGACTGAGAGGGCAACGTCGTCGCCGGCCGCAGCGCCGAACTCCGTGTTGATCTGCTCCGCGAGCAGCTTCCCCTCGTCGTCGAGCAGGTCTCCGATGACCACCTTCGCGCCGTGCGCCGCGAGGGTGCGCGCGTGCGAGGCGCCCATGCCGCGTGCCGCACCGGAGATGAGCGCCACCTTGCCGGCGACCCGGGCCGACACGGTGCTCATCGGGGGGCCTCCTCGATGATCTCGAGCCCGCGCTTGACGCCCCGCGAGGCGGCGAGCCGGGCCACGTCCCGCCCGGCCCGGTATCCGAACACCAGAGCGGCGCCGATGTGCGAGCCGTATCCCGGGTACCCGCCCCCGAACACGCTGCGCGCGGCGGCGCCGACCGCGAAGAGGCCGGGGATCGGGGTGCCCTCCTCGGTGACGACGACGTTGTCGGAGTCGACGGCGATGCCCGCGAACGTGCCCAGATCGCCCATCTGGATCTTGGCCGCGTAGTACGGGCCCGCCTCCAGGGGAGCGAGGTTGGGGTTGGGCTTGTGCTCCATGTCTCCGCGGAAGTGGTTGTACTCGGTCGAGCCCCGCCCGAAAGCCGGGTCCTCGCCGGCCCTCGCGCCCACGTTGAACTCGGCCACGGTCTGCGTCAGGCCCGCGGCGTCGACGCCGATCTTGCCCGCGAGTTCCTCGAGGGTGTTCCCCTTGACCAGGTATCCCATCTTGTAGAAGTAGCCGCGCGGCATGGGCCACGGCTTCGCGTAGCCGATGCCGTACTTGTGCATCGTCTTCTCGTCCGCGATGACCCAGCCGAACGTCTTCTCCTCTCCGGCGTTGTGGGCGATCATCCGTCCGCCGAAGTCGTGGTAGCTGAGGGCCTCGTTGCCGAACCGCCTCCCGTGGCGGTCCACCGCGATGAGGCCCGGCAGGCCGATCGCCCGCAGGTGCGGGAAGAGCCGCTCGCGGCCATCGCGGAAGCGGAACACGGTCACGGGCGCCCACGAGCCCACGGAGGAGACGGCGTCGTCGATGCGGCCGCCTGCGGCGAGGGCCATCGTGGCGGCGTCGCCGCCGTGTCCCACGGTCGGCGTGAAGTGGTCGTCCCCGGCGGCGTCGTGCGGGAAGTACTTCTTGCGCAGCTCGGTGTTGCCCGAGAAGCCGCCGGCGGCGAGGATGACGCCGACCTTGGCCTCGACGCGCACCGGGTGCTCGCCGCCGAGGACCGCGCCGGTGACTGCGCCGTCGTCCCCCCTCGTGAGTTCGGTGACGGGCGAGGACTTCCACATCCGCACGCCGGCGTCGTAGGCGCTCTTGACCATGAGCGTCATGAGGGCGTTGCCGTTCGAGCGGAGCACGGGGCGGCGGTAGCGGGCGGCGTCGAACCAGGTGCGCAGGAGCTTCTTCGCGACGTACACGAACGACTTCACCGACTGGTTCACGTGGAAGAACTCGTTGATGTCCGGGCCCACCTGCGGCATGTACCCGAACACCGTGTAGGAGGACATGTACGGCTGCATGAGCAGGCGCTTGTCACCGAGGATGCGGGCGTCCGTGTCCTTCGGCAGGATGGCGCGGCCGCCGAGCCGCGCGCCCGGGAGGTCCATCTGGTAGTCGGGTGCCTTCTCCGGGTAGACGAACTCGACGTCGGTCTCCCGCTCGAAGAAGTCCAGCGCCTCGGGCACGGTGTCCAGGAACTGCGCGACGCCGTCGGCGTTGTAGGTGTCGGGGGCGAGGTTCTTGAGGTAGGTCTCGACCTCCTCGCGCGTGTCGCCCGCGGCCGCGCCGGCGCGGTTCCCGGGCACCCAGGCCCAGCCCGCCGAGATCGCCGTCGTGCCGCCGAAGTACTCCTCCTTCTCGGCAACGATCACGCTCAGGCCCTGGCTGGCCGCCTTGAGCGCTGCCGCCATGCCGGCGGCGCCGGACCCGACGACGAGGACATCGCAGGCGATGGTCTTGTTCTGCATCACGGTGCTTTCCATTTCGTTTCAGTTGCCGGGCTTCGTCGCGGCCAGGTACGGCTCGCCGAGCTCGTCGATCGGGGTGCGGGCGGTCTCGCGGGAGCTCACAGCGGCGATCACCGCGGCGAGCGCGCAGACCGCGCCGAAGATGGCCACGGGAACCCAGCCGGCGGGGCCCGAGGTCATGAGCAGGCCGCCGATCATCGGCCCGAAGCCGGCCACGAGGAGTCCGAGCTGGTTGCCCAGCGCCATGCCGGAGTAGCGGACCGGGGCCGCGAACAGTTCGGCGAAGAAGCCGGGCCAGATCCCGTTGAAGCCCGAGTAGAGCACGGTCATGAACGCGAAGCTCACGATGAACACGAGGACGAGGTCGCCTGTGCCGAGCGCCCAGAAGTATGCGAACAGTGCCGCCGTGCCCCCGAGCATTGCGGTGATCATGAGTGGCTTGCGGCCGATGCGATCCGAGAGGGCGGCGACGGCCGGCATGACGAGCATGGACAGCCCGATCGTCACCGCGTTGATCGTGAGGATCGCACCCTTGTCGAGGCCGCCGTGGGTGGTCGCGTACGAGAGCCCGAAGACCGTGAAGATGGTCTGCATGACCGAGAAGATGGACATGAACAGGACCCGGACCACGTCCGCGGCCTGGTAGCGCAGCACCTGGCCGAGTGGCAGCTTGCGGACTTCTCCTTCGTCCTTCGTCTCCTCGAAGACCGGCGTCTCATCCAAGTGGGTACGGACCCAGTAGGCGATCGCGAGGACCACGATCGAGCACCAGAACGGGACGCGCCAGCCCCATGACATGAGGTCGGCCTTGGGCAGCGCCGTGATCGGGACGAACACGAGGGTGGCGAGCACCATGCCGGACGCATAGCCGGTCATGACGAACGAGGTGAAGAAGCCCCGGCGGCCCTCCGGGGAGTGCTCGAGCGTGAGCGTCGAGGCACCCGCCGATTCCGCTCCCGCCGAGAAGCCCTGCAGGAGGCGGCCGAGGGTCAGGAGCACCGGGGCGAGGATTCCCACCGAGTTGTACGTCGGGAGGAAGCCGATGCCGAGGGAGGCTAGCCCCATGAGCGAGAGCGTCACGAGCAGCACGTTGCGGCGCCCGAGGCGGTCGCCGAAGTGGCCCATGACCATCCCGCCGAGCGGGCGGGCCACGTAGGCGACGCCGAACGTGGCGAACGCCGCGACGAGGCCCGCGGTCGGGTTGTCGGCCGGGAAGAACAGGGCCGGGAACACGAGGGCGGCCGCGGTGCCGTAGATGAAGAAGTCGTAGTACTCGAGCGTGGAGCCGAGGAAGGAGGCGAGGGCCGCCTTGCCCGGGGTCTTGCGGTGGTTGCCGGCACCGGCGGAGTCGGCGGACGACGCCGCGTGGCTGGCCTGGGTGCGGGGAGCGACACTGCTCATGGGGTGTCCTTGGGGGTCTCGAAGTCGACGGAGAGGATCTGCTCGCTGTTCGGGAAGGAGTACTCCTTCAGCGGTTCGTGCAGGGGATGGGTGTTGTACACCTCGATGTCGGCCACGGACTCGAAGTCCGCGACGATCGCGTAGTCGAAGGCCCGCTCGGAGCGGATCACGTCGGGCCCGTGCGTGAGTGCGATGAGGCCTGGGATGTTCCCGCGCATCCGGTCGAGCCCGGCGGTCCATGCCTCGCGCTGGTCGGCCGGGAAGTCCGGCTTGAACTTGAACAGGACAGTGTGGCGGATCATCGGGCCGCCCCCTCGAGGACGGCGTCGGCGAGTTCGTCCGCGGACTCGGCGGCAGCGCCGGCGTCGTGCGCGGCAGGCTTCCCGGCAATGGTGCGGCCGGCGAGGTAGCCCATGGTCATGAGGGGACCGAGCGTCGCGCCCGCGCCGGGGTAGCCCGCGGCGTAGGCGCTCTCGGTCACGTTGCCGACGGCGAACAGGCCCCGGATCGGGACACCGTCCACGTCGAGCACCCGTGCGGAGCCGTCCGTCACGATCCCACCGTTCGTGCCGAAGCCGCCGTTGACCACCTCGAGGGCGTAGTACGGGCCGCGCTCGAGGGGGCCGAGCGACGGGTTCGGCCACGCGTTCTCGGCGTCTCCCCAGTACCTGTCGTAGGCCGTCTCGCCCCGGTGGAAGTCGGGATCCTCGCCCTTCACGGCGGAGGCGTTGAACCGCTCGACAGTGGCGACGAGGGTGTCCGCCGGAACGCCGATCCTTGCAGCGAGCTCCGGCAGGGTCGCGCCCTCGATGAGGTAGTCGGGGGTCGGCTTGCCCGCACGGTGGGCGAGGATGCCGTACCGCTCGAGGTAGGCCTGGTCGAAGACCACGTGTGCCGGGGTGTTCAGCGTCGTGTTGTTCGGCGAGTCCCAGGACTGGAGGCAGCGCGCGAGGTCGTTGTAGTTCTGCGACTCGTTCGCGAAGCGCTTGCCGTGGCGGTTGACCATGATCGAGCCGGGGCCCTGGCGCTCGAAGCGCAGGAGCGTGCCGATCGGCTCGCTGTCGCGGGTGTCGCCCGTGATGGACATCGGCGCCCACCACGCCTCGCGTGTGCCCCGGGTCCCGGCACCGAGGCGCTGGGCCATCCTCAGCCCGTCGCCCTCGTTGGTGGGCGGCGAGCACATCGTGTGGAGGCGGCTCGCGAGCATGGAGTCGGCCAGGCCGCGGTCCCACTCGAACCCGCCCGTGCCGATCACCACGGCCTCGGTGGCGGTGATCTCTTCCCCGGTGGCCAGCACGACGCCGGTGACCCGGCCGCCGTCGTGCGCCCGCCTCCCGCTGTGGACGAGTCGTTCGCCCCGGGCCTCGACGGCCACATGCACGCCTTCGCGGACAGCGGCCGCAAGGAGCATGGCGACCAGCGCGCGGCCCTTCGCGACGAGCCCGGCCTTCGACCGGGCGTCGAGCTCGTCCCACGGGAAGCGCGTGAATGCGCCCCAGTCCTCGTACTCCTGCATCGTGAACGGCGCGCGGCCGTCGGAGCGCACGTGCGCGGCGAGGTCGCCGAGCAGGTCGGTGATGTTGGCCAGCTGCGGTTCGATGGTCCGCCCGCCGTCCACGGAGCCTGGGAGGTCCTGCCGGTAGTCCGGGAAGTTGTCGAGGTAGAGGAACTTCACGCCGAGCTCCCGCTCGACGAAGGTGAGCATCGTATCGCCCTGGGTCACGGCGGCGGCCAGGAGCTCCTCGCGGCCGCGGCCCCGGGAGACGGCGCGGACGTAGTCGAGCGCGGTGTCCGTGGAGTCCTCGAAGCCCGCCTCGCGGGCATGGTGGTTCGCGGCGATCCAGAGCATGCCGCCCGAGATGGCGCTCGTGCCGCCGAGGAGGCTCGCCTTCTCGAGCACCACGACGGACTTGCCGGCGCGCGCCGCCGTGGCCGCTGCGGTGAGGGCTCCCGCGCCTGAGCCGAGCACGACGACGTCGTACGCGCCCCGCGGGCTGCCGGTGAGGTACTTCATGGGACTCTCCTTCGAGCCGGTGGATTGGCTACTCACGAGAGTCCCTGCGCGCGATGTATTTCACATCACACTTTCCCGATCATCGGGAAGGCGGTGTGTATCAGAGGCTGCGGCGGATGGCGTCCCTCAGTGTGCCGTCCCAGCCGAGGGCGCGCGAGATGCCCCGCGCAGCCGTCCGGAGAGCGGTGATCGACGCTTGGACGGGACCATTCTCACGGGGGATCACCACGCTCAGGCCAGCGATCGCCGTCCCGTCCGCCGAGAAGACCGGCACCGCGACGCCCGTCGACTCGGGCACGATCGTCCCGGGCATGACGCAGTACCCGGAATGGCGCATCTCCGCGAGCATCCGCCGCAGCTCGTCCGGGTCCGTGACGGTGGTGTCCGTGAGCTTCGGCAGGCGGCGGCGGAGGAACGTCTCCTGCGCCTCAGTGGGGCCGAAAGCCGTCAGGATCAGGCCGGTGGATGTCGCGTGGATCGGCAGGCGCCCCGCGACGCGCGTGATGTTGATGGTTGAGTTGTTCGAACCGATCCGCTCGATGTACAGCACGTCCTGCTGGTCGATGACGCCGAGGGTCGTGTGATGCCCCACGACCGCCTGGACGTCCTCCATGAACGGCAGGGCGGCCTCCCGGAGCCCCAAGACCTTGGAGCCGCGGGAGACGAGTTCCCATAGCCGGGTCCCGAGGCGCAGCCGTTGCCCATCCCGGTCCAGCAGGGACTCGGCGAGCAGCTCGTCGACGATCCGGTACGCCGTGCTGCTCGGCAGAGCTGCCCTGCGGGCGAGATCGGCCCCGCTGAGGGTCGGATGCTCGCTGTCGAAGGCCGCGATGACGCGCACCAGACGGTGGACCATCGAGTCGCCGGACGCGGAGTTCGCCATAGTGCCCCAGAGCCCGCAGGCCGGATCAGTAGTCCCGCGCGGTGGTCTCCTCGGGCTCCGCGCCGAGCTGGAAGTGGCGGCCCTCGATGGAGGTGGGTGCGATCTCCACGTACACGCTCTTGGACGTGGGCAGCCAGGTCTCGATGTTCGCGGCCTCGGCCTCGGCGATCTCGCCGGAGTGCTCGAGCACGCGGGCGGTGCCCTTGATGACCACGCTCCAGGCCTCGTCCTGCATGATGCCGTCCGCCTCGAAGGCGACCTGCGGGTGGATGGTCAGCTCTGCGAGCTTGGTGCCCGGAGTCGTCTTGAGGTACAGCTTGCCGCCGTAGGACCTGAAGTTGATCGGGACGATGTCCAGCTCGCCCGCAGCCGCCGTGGCGAGCCGGCCGTGGCGGGCGTTGTCGAGGAGCTCCCAGCTCTCAGCATCCGTCAGGACGCGGATCGGCTCATCATCGTGGTGGTCGAACAGCATCGCGTTCCCTCTCTCCCCGGCCGGATGGCCGGACACCGTCGCTTGATCGAGCCTGGCGCCTCGCTGAAGCGGTCGAACGAGGCGCCCTGCATCCATCGGGAGCTGACTCCATCCTAGCCACGCGCCCCCTCGGCGGGGACGGGCGCACGTAACCGCGATTAAACGCACGCGTCACCCCCGCGCAAGATCGCCTCCCTAGGCTGGAACCAGCCGCGGGGACGGCGTCGGCGGGGCACGGAGCGCCCCGGACGCCGCCCGCGGCAGAGCAGGGCACGCCCCCGGGATACCGGAGGCAATGTGGTAGACCCGAGGAGTGAGCAGCGAGCGGCTTCGGGTCCTGGTCCCCATGCGATGGGGCGACATGGACGCGTACGGGCACATCAACAACGTCCAGATCGTCCGCATGCTCGAGGAGGCGCGGATCGCCGCCTTCGGACCGCCGGGGGGCACGGGAGCGGCAGGTGTCGAGCCGCTCGTGCCGCTGTTCTCGGCGGTCCCGGACGGGACGCTCGCGCTCGTGGTCGAACACCGCGTCCGCTACGTGCGCCCGCTCGACTACCGCAACGTCCCCGCCGAGGTCGACGTGTGGGTGAGCGGGCTCAAGGCCGCCGCGCTGACCCTCGACTACCTCGTGCACGACCCCGTGGATGGGCACGAATGCGTACGGGCGACGACGCAGCTCGCCTTCGTGGAGGAGGTCACCGGCCGCCTCCTGCGGCTCACGGAGGACCAGCGCCGGCGCCTCGAACCGTACGTGGGTGCCGGGCTCTTCAGGTAGGCGCAGACTCCTTCCCGGAGGACGTTCGGCAGTCCGTGGCGTCCCCGGCGCCGCGGTGCATGGGCCGGGCCCAGCCGCCATGGAATACTCATCGCGGCGCGCCTTGATGTCCTAGCGAGGGGTTGGGACAGCGCAGCCTGAATCCAGGGGGGATTCCATGACTCATCCTCAGTCACCCGAGCAGCCGTCGGCCCAGGGCTCGCACCCGCAGACCGGATCGGCCCCGCTCGGCGAGCCGGGACCGGGCACCGCCGACCGGCCCTACCCGCAGCCGTATGGCCAGCAGGGCCAGCCGTACCCGCAGCCGAGCAAGACGCTGGCGATCATCTCGATCGTGGCGGGCGGCCTCGCCGTGCTGTTCAGCCTCATTCCGTTCCTCGCCTGGCCGCTGGCCGCGGCGGCGATCGTGTGCGGGATCATCGCGCTCGTGAAGAAGGGCGGCGGCAGGGGCCTGTCGATTGCCGGTATCATCCTCGGCGCGGTGGGTACGGTCATCGCGCTGGTCGTCTTCATCGTCGCGATGGCCTTTGTGTCGTCTGTGGAGAAGACCTCCGGCAAGAGCCTCGGCGAGCTCCAGTCCTCGCTCGCGTCGGCGAGCGCCGCGGCCAACGCCGAGCACACCGTCCAGTACAAGGTCACGACCAATGGCAAGGCCAAGGTCAGCTACTCGGATGCCGCGGGCACGAGCGACGAGGACATCGCAGCGCCGTGGACCAAGGACTACAAGGACAGCGGATTCGTGCTCGCCTCGGTCTCGGTGATGGCCGACGGCGGTGCCGACACCGCACAGGTCGCGTGCGAGATCCTCATCGACGGCAAGACCGTCTCGAAGAAGAGCGAGGCGGGGGCTTACGCTTCGGCCTACTGCTCCGGCAGCGCCCGCTGACCACCCGCGCTGCCCGCCCCCCGGCTGCTGTCCGGCGGGCGGGCAGCGCCCCGGTAGACTTGCACCGGCAGACTCGAGCCGGCGGGCCACGCGCAGGACGCATGGACGTAACCCCGGCGAAACCAGAACATGCCACGGTGGGGCGCAGCTGCTGTACGGCGCGTCACACTCGGTCACCGACAAGGCGACCCAGGAGTAACCGGCCAGCATGGACATGGAGTGCGGCATGGGCTCCGCCGGAAACGCAAGGAACAAGGGGAAGCAATGGCGAGGAACGCGAACGCGGCAGAGAAGCTCGACCTCCGTCTCAAGGCGGTGCTGGACGGGCTGGCGGAGGCGGCATTCACTGATCAGACGGCCGACGCCCGCGAGGTCCTGACCGCGGCGGTCGCGGCAGTGCCGTTCGACGAGCACGAGGCGACCCTTCTCTCCGGCGGCATCCCGCGCGGCCACAAGGCGCTCACCACCGCCACGGCCAAGCTCGTCAAGGCGGGCTGGATGGTCAAGGGACGCAGCGGCTGGGCGATCACCGAGGACGGCCTCCGCGCCACGGTCGCCTTCCCGACGGCGCAGGCCCTCGCGGCCGCGCTCGCGGACGGCACGCCGGTGCCTGCTGACACCCCGGTCCCCGCTGCCTCCGCGAAGAAGAAGCCGGCCCGCAAGGCCGCCGCCAAGAAGGCGCCCACGGCGAACACGGCCGCCGCCGAGGAGGAGCTGGCTGCGCCCGTGGCCGAGGCGACCGTGGCCACCGAGGCCGCGGCGGCCTCCGACGAACCGCTCGTCGTCGACCTCGACCAGCCGGAGTCCGTGGCCATCGCCGGCGACTTCGCCTCCCACCTGGGCGGCCCCGCCGACTGGGAGCCCAGCGCGGACGCCGTCCAGATGGGCCTCGATGCGGCCTCCCGCCGCTGGGTGCGCACCGTGGACCTCCCGGCGGGCCACTACGCCTTCAAGATCGCGATCAACCGCTCCTGGGACGAGAACTACGGAGCGTTCGGCGCCTTCGACGGCCCCAACCACGAGCTGACGCACGACGGCGGCCCGCTCACCATCGCGTACGACCACGCCACCAAGGACATCGCCTACTCCTGATCCAACCGGCGCGCCTGTCCACATAGGGGCGCCCGAGGCGAGCATTGTCGGCGGCCTCCCGTACGGTGGAACAGTCACGTCAACCACCGGCGGGGGGCCGTCCATGCTTCAGCGTTCAACCCGGCGCCTCCCGCGCCGCGGGCAGCGCTCCAGGACCGTGGGCGTCGTGGCCGCCGGGACAGTCCTGGCGGCGGTGCTCGGCTGGTTCGCCGGCTTCCTCCAGGTCCCCGGCCTCGAATCGCCGCTGACCGCCCAGACCCAGATCGGCGGGGTCCCCGCCGCGCAGCTCTCGGCGGCGAAGGCCTCGCTCGCGGCGATCCCCGTGAAGGGGCGCGCGCCGAAGACCGGGTACAGCCGGACGGAGTTCGGCCAGGCATGGTCGGACACCGACCACAACGGCTGCGACACCCGCAACGACATCCTCGCGCGCGATCTCCGCGCCCCGGTGTTCAAGGCCGGGACGCGGGACTGCGTGGTCCTCTCCGGCAGCCTCGACGACCCCTATACCGGCAGCACGATCGCGTTCCAGCGCGGCGAGCGGTCGGCGGACGTCCAGATCGACCACCTCGTGCCACTCTCGGATGCGTGGCAGAAGGGCGCGCAGCAGTGGACGCCGCAGAAGCGCCTCGGCTTCGCCAACGACCCCGCCAACCTGCGCGCGGTGGACGGCCCGGCGAATCAGCAGAAGAGCGACGGCGACCTCGCGACCTGGCTGCCGCCGAACCGGTCGTTCCGCTGCGAGTACGCGGTGAACGTCGTCGAGGTCAAGGCCGGCTACGGACTGTGGATGACCCAGGCCGAGCATGACAAGGCCGCGGAGCTGCTCGGTGCCTGCCGGGCCGAGTGAACGGGCCGGCGCTCAGGAGGCCTTGAGGTACCGTTCGCGCGCGCCCCGCGGCAGCTTCTCGACCGCATACCTGAGGGCCACCCGGGCCATCCGCGGCGCGCACCGGTCCAGGAACGCCTCGAGCCCCGGCGTCCCGACGGCCCGCAGCGCCCAGCCGGTGGCCTTCTGCACGGACTCGTCCGGGTCGTCCGCTAGCAGGGTGGCGATCTCGAACAGGTCGTGGGGATCGCCGAGCCCCACGAAGTACGTCGCCGCGACTATCGCGGTCCGCCGCTCGTTCGGCCGGGGCGATCGGGCGAGTCCGTACAGCGGCTCCCGCGGCTTGTCGGCCAGATAGCTGCCCACCACGTGCACGGCCGCGCGGTCCACGAGGTCCCACGAGTCGATCCGGTCGTGGCGGCGCAGGTACAGCTCATAGAGCTCCCGCCGCCGGGGCGGCGGCGTGCTGGGGCTGCGCGCCTGGAAGTCCATGATGCTCACTGCCCCTGCGCGGGCCTCGTGCCACGGGCTGTCGAGGAGCGCCTCGACCTCGTCGAGCGGCATGTCCGCGGAAGCCCGCGCGAGCTCGAACACGGATCCCATCGGGACCCCGAGGAACCGGTCTCCGCCGCGCCTCGCGAGCGGGAACGCACGCTTGTACTTCCTCAGTTCGTCGCCGGAGCTCAGCGACTCCAGCGCCGCCAGGAAGGCCCCGGCGGTGCGCGTTCCGAAGGCCATCCGCACACCCCCGCGAGATGCTCATTTGTACAAGCATTAGGCTAACCCCGGCGGGGGGTGAAAGTGCCGGGTCTAAATGCCCTTCCCGCAGGGCCCCGCCGTCCCCTCGATCTCGGCGGCGCGCGCGGCGAAGATGGCGCGCAGCACGTCGTCCGGCACCGGGCGCGCGGCAGTGAACCGGAGGGTGCCCTTGGACCAGTCGAAGCCCTCCAGGCGGTCGCCGAGGGCAGCCAGTACCCGGCCGCTGAAGGGGAAGACAGAGAGGTGGTCCTTGGCCTGCCGGGCGCTCGCATAGCCCTTGCCGTGGAGGAGCAGGGCGGGCATTCCGTAGCTGTGCCCCTCGGCAGCCTCGGGGGAGACCTCGAGGGCTACGGCGTACACGTGCCCGAGCGCCGCGCCGTCCGGCCCGTCCAGGCCGGTGAGATAGTCGGTGACCTCGCCCATGCCCCCATCGTGCCCCGTCGGGGACGGCCGGGCCAGTGGCTTCAGGCCCCGGGCTTCGCCGAGAGGTAGGGTGCCGCCGCCGCGATGAGCTGCTCCCGCACGCACACCGAGGCGACGGAGAGGTCCACGGTCGCCGCGCCGAGGCGGTGGCCCGAGGAGACGAAGGATTCGGTGAGCGGGCTGCCCGCGGAGGGGTACAGGAGCAGCCCGCCGGCCTCGAGCGATGCCGGGTCGGCGGCGGACTCCTGCTCCCGCACATAGGTGTAGAGCTGGTAGAGGTGCCCGGAATCGAGGGTCTCGCGCGCGAACCGCCCGGGCCGGATCGCTGCGGCGAACCGCGTGTCCACGATGAGGCGGCGCCCGGACGCGGGCGCGTCGATCCACACGTCGGTGACCATGTGCGGGAGGACGGCGGCCATGCCGAGGGTGGCGCCGCTGGCCTTCCACCCGACCTTGCGCCCGCGCTGGACGGACCAGCCCCGGCCGCGCCCGTGCACGGCGTAGAAGCCGCCCACCGCGCGCTCGAACAGGTGGCGGAACTGGCGCTCGTCGAGGGTTCCGCGGCCGTGGCCGGGATTGGTGCGGCCGAAGGGCAACGAGAGCTGCAGGGCGAGCCGGGCCGCGAGCAGCACGGAGCGGTCCTGCTGGTCGTTCCGGGTCAGCCGTGCCGCGACCGACGCGGACTGGTCGCGCTGGCCCGCGCGGTCGTCGAGGATGCCGACGCCGAGCTGGGCGAGGCGCTGCGACTGCCCCTGGCAGCGGCGCACGAGCTCCTCGTCACCGCACAGGCGCGCGATCGAGGCCAGCGCCGTGCGGATGAGCCGGTTGCGGGGCGTGTCCACCGTCAGCTCCTCGAACCGGCACGCCACGAGCCCGCGCGAGAGCAGCTGGTGGGACTCGGTGCGCAGCGTGTCGATGCCGCCGCGCACCCGCGCGAGGTCGCGCGAGGTCTTCCTGAACGACGGCGTGAGCGGCCGCCGGAGGCGGTCCTCGGCGCTCGCGACGAGCAGCTCGGCGAGGAGCTCGGGCAGCTTCTCGGGGTAGTCCTCGATCCCGTCGAAGGCCTCGGGCCCGGACTGGTAGAACTCCGACGCGTACAGCAGCAGGAGCCAGACGTTGCGGACGGGGATGCGCACCCCGCCGGCGACGACCACGGAACCGTCGGCGGCCGCCGTCGTGCGCTCCGGACCGGAGGGGCGCGCAGGCGTCACGCGAGGCCCTCGAGGAGGGCGGCCGACGCCGACTCGGCCTTCGCCGCGTCGTCGAACCAGTACTCCTCGAGGGTCGGCACGATCTCGGTGTCGACGACCCCGCGGAACCAGTCCGCGAAGGAGGCGACGCGCTCCTCGGCCGGGGGCGTGACGAACGAGTGCCCGAGGCGGAACTCGGAGCCGAGCGCCGGGTCGTCGGCGATGCGGTCGTTGAGCGCCTCGAAGCGGAAGCGCACGAGCTCGAGCTCCTTGGGGTCCACACCGTGCCGGGCGGACATCCACGCCTGCCACGCGTCGTTCACGCTCGGCTCGAGCGAGACGAACGCGAAGCGGCGGCGGAACGCGAGGTCCATGATCGCCAGCGACCGGTCCGCGAGGTTCATCGTGCCGATGATGTACAGGTTGCTCGGCACGTGCACGCTCTCGGTGCCCGAGCGGGGGTAGGCGAGCTGGAGGGACTCGCGCGGGGAGCGCTTCCCGGCCTCGATCAGGGTCAGGAGCTCGCCGAAGACCTGGACCGGGTTGCCGCGGTTGATCTCCTCGATGAGCATCACGTGGGGGACGTCCGGGTTCGCGTTGGCCCGTTCGACCATCTCGAGGAATGGCCCGTCCACGAGCGTGAGCTTCCCGTCCGAGCCGGGGCGCCAGCCGCGCACGAAGTCCTCGTAGCTGGAGTTGGGGTGGAACTGGGTGGCGCGCAGGGCGGACTTGTTGTCCCGGGTGCCGATGAGCGCGTAGGCGAGGCGGCGCGCGAGCCACGTCTTGCCGGTGCCCGGAGGGCCCTGCAGGATGAGGTTCTTCTTGGACCGCCACCGGGCCAGGTACCCGTTGAGGTCGGACTCGTCGACGAAGCAGCCGTCCGCCACGATGTCGCGCACCGTGTAGCTGGCCTGCGGGGACATGGGCGTCGGGTCGTCCTCGGGCTCCGGGGCGTCCCCGGCGCTGCCCGAGTCGGCGTGCGCGCCGTGCCCGTAGCGCTCGAGGTAGGCCGTCCAGGACAGCTCCGGGAAGGAGTGGACGGCGAACTGCGGATCCTCGAACTTGGAGGCGAGGGTGTCCAGCAGCGTCACGTACGCGGCGCCGTCGGCCGTGAAGAAGTCCTGGTCGAGCATGAGCTCGGTCTTGAGGTACTGGCGCGAGCGGCCGTCGAGCGGCAGGTAGTTCCAGGGGCGCACCCAGAACAGGCCCATGGTGAGCTTGGTGCCCACGCGGTAGATGTCCCGGGCGCGGTCGTACGCGGCTGCGAGGCGGAAGCGCTCGTGGTCCTCGCTCGAGTCGGCGGCGGCGAGGGCGGCCTCGAACACGTCCCAGAGGCTGTCGATGTCGTCCTTCTGGCGGGTGCCCGCGGGCGGGAAGAACCACGAGTTCTGGTTGTTCAGCAGCGGGATGCCGTCGAACCCCGTCGGGGCAGGGGCGCTGATCCCGAGGAAGGCCGCCCAGTCGGCGGCGATCTCGGTGCGCTTGGCCGGGCTCGCGCCGCGGTTGAACGTGCCCATGACGGTGAACGGACAGATGTCCTTCAGCGGCACGGGGTTGTCCCGCCAGTCGCGGTCCATGAGGAAGCCGAGCTCCTCGTGCCGCTCCTGCATCGCGCGCAGGTGCGCGAGCAGCTCGCCGCGGCGGCGGCGGAAGCCGAGCAGCGCCGTCGCCATCGCCTCGTAGAAGGCGGTCCACTCGAAGCGCTGCTCCGGCGTGGGGTCGACGTCGCCGAAGCGCTTCGCCCAGGCCGGGTCGTTGCGGAAGCGGTCGGTGTCCTGGGGCTCGCCGAGGAAGGTGAAGCGCAGGAGGGCCTCGCGCATCCAGTGCCCGGGGGTGACCTTCCAGATGGTGTGCCGGCCGGTGTAGAGGTACCACTCGCGCGGCCGCCCCGCACGGGTCCAGTCGACCCCGATCTTGCGGCCGTCGCCCGGATTGGCGGTGATGACTCCGACGGCGCGGACGGCGAGGACGGGGACAGCGTGCCCGTGGGCCTCGAAGGGGAGCCCGGAGCGGCGGACGTAGGTGGACTTGAGGGCGATCCTGTCGCCGACCTTCATCGACTTGACCGTGTCCAGGTAGCGGTCCTCGAAGCCGTTCTCCCAGATGCCCTGCGAGATGAACCGCTCGGCCTGGGCCTGGGACTCCTGGTCGGCGCCGGAGGCCCCGACGAACCAGTACTGACCCTCGGGAACGCCCGCTTCCACCATTGACTGCCCTGCCTTCAGATCCATGCCGCGTCCACGGCACCCAGAGCATTAGATCACGTTCTGCTGGACGACGCGCCCGGGATCCGGGGGCGCTGCGGGCCCCCCGCCGGGCCCTCCCGGCTAGGCGCGGACGGTGTAGTGGACGTACACGAAGCGGCCGATCCGGCGCTCGTCGACGAGCTCGAGGTCGATCCTCGCCTCGGGCAGCGCGGGCGTCCCGCCGCCCACCGCGACCGGGGCGATGAACAGCCGGACGTCGTCCACGAGCCGCGCCCCGAAGGCCTCCGCAGCCAGCCCCGCGCCGCCGACCTCGAGGTCCGTGTTCTCCTTGAGGGCGCGCACCGCGGCGGGGTCGAAGCTGCGCTCGAGCCGGGTGCGCGCCGTCGTGACCTCCGGCAGCGTGCGCGAGTAGACCACCTTCTCCGCGGCGCGCCAGATCTGGGCGAAGTCGCGGACGACGCCGGCCGGGCCGGCATCGATGACCGGGTCCGCCCAGGCGCGCATCACCTCGTAGACCCGCCGGCCGTACAGGTAGGTGCCGACGGGCCGGAGGATCTCGTTCACCGCGGCGTGGACGTCCTCGTCCGGCGCGGCCCAGTCGAAGCTGCCGCCGCGGTCTGCGATGTAGCCGTCGAGGGACGCGAGGTTCATGTACAGGAGCCGGCCCATGCGTCCACTCTCGGCTCCGGCTGCGCGCCCCGGCAAGGGCCCGCGCGCTCAGCCCACGTGGACCCAGGGCCGCTGGGTGACGTCCGGGACGGCCTGGCGGAGCACCTCGCGCGTGACCGGGGCGATCTCGCCCTCGCCGAAGAACATGAAGCGGAGCAGGTTGCGCACGGGGTTGCCCTCGGTCCAGCGGAAGTAGATGTGCGGCATGAGCCCGGTGACGTCGCGGATGTGGAGCAGCACCGAGGCGATGGTGTTGGGGATGACGGGCCCGTGGACCTCGAGGACGCGGTAGCCGTGGCGCATGATGCCGTGGACCTCGAGCTCGGTCTCGAAGTCGGAGGAGTCGTCCACGATCACCTCGAGGAAGATGACGTTCTCGTCGAGCGGGAGGTGGCTGACCTCGCTCGCGGAGGCGAGCTTGTCGCGGTACGCCTGGCTCGTGAGCCTGAGGGGCTCGTGGGCGATGATCTGGATGGGCCCGGATTCCGCCGAGGCGATGAACTCGATGGCCTTCTCGTCGAAGTGGATGCGGGTCGCGTGCAGCTCGAAGGAGCGGCGCGCCCTCGAGATGAAGGAGATGACGATGATCGCGGCGATGAAGATCGCGGCGATCTGGATGCCCTCGGGCCGCTCGATCATGTTCGCCGCGGTGGTGTAGACGAACACGGCGGCGATGATCCCGAAGCCGACCGTCAGCTTCCGCTGCCCGCGGTGCCGCGCGGAGAGGGTGACGGCGATGGCCGCGGAGGTCATGAGGACGAGGACCCCGGTGGCGTAGGCGCCGCCCTGGGCCTCGACGCTCGCCCGGAAGATGAGCGTGACCAGGAACGCGACGAACGTGAACACCAGGACGAGGGGCCGCGTGGCGCGCGTCCACTGGGGTGCCATGCCGTAGCGCGGCAGGTAGCGGGGCACGAGGTTGAGCAGGCCGGCCATGGCCGAGGCCCCGGCGAACCAGAGGATGGCGATCGTGCTGATGTCGTAGACGCTGCCGAAGCCCACGCCCATGTACTCGTGGGCGAGGAGCGCCAGGGCGCGCCCGTCCGCCGCTCCGCCGGGCTCGAACTCCTTCTGCGGGATCAGCACCACGGACGTGAAGCTGCTCGTGATGAGGAACGTGCTCATGATCAGTGCCGCCGTGGTCAGGAGCCGCTTGGTCCCGCGGATGCGCCCGGCGGGGTTCTCCTCGGTGTCGCTCTCGTCCCCGCGGATCTGGGGCATGACGGCCACGCCGGTCTCGAAGCCGGACATGCCCAGCGCCAGCTTGGGGAAGACGAGGAGGGCCACGGCGACCATGAGGACGGGGCTGCCGTGCGAGGTGGTGAGCGCGTGCCACCAGTCGCCGACGAGGAGGGGATGGGCCAGGGCCTGGCCGAAGGTGACGACCACGAGGACGGCGTTGAGGATGAGGTAGGCCCCGACGAGGACGACGGCGACCCCGATCGCCTCCTTGAACCCGCGCAGGAACACGGCCGCGAGCAGTGCGAGCAGCACGAGGGTGACCACCAGGTTCTGGTCCTGGAGCCACCCGGGCATGAGCGGGTTCGCGATGAGGTGCGCGGAGGCGTCAGCGGCGGAGAGCGTCATGGTGATCATGAAGTCGGTCGCCGCGAAGCCCAGCAGCGCGAGCACGAAGAACTTCCCGCCCCAGCGGGGGAGGAGCCGCTCGAGCATCGCGATCGACCCGGAGCCGCTGTGGCTCTCGACCGAGACCCGCCGGTAGACCGGGAGCGCGCCGAAGAGGGTGACGATCACGAGCACCACGGTGGCCAGCGGGGACAGCACCCCCGCCGCGACCACCGCGATGGCGGGCGCGTAGCCGAGGGACGAGAAGTAGTCGACGCCGGTGAGGCACATGACCTGCCACCACCGGTGCTTCTTCTCATGGCCCTGCGGTATCGCGTGGGGCCCTTGGTGGACTGCCTGCGGCTGCTGCAGGTCGTGCAGCAGCCAGGCGCGGAACGAGTGGGCCCGGGTCTCCCGCCCGAATCGGGGTTCGGCGGGTGGGCGGCTCAACGTGGTCACCGGGGTACCTTCCTGCTTGCGCCGCTAGTGCGACAGCCGAAAACGTACCCCGTCTACAGGCCCGCAGACCCGGTGTTTTACGGGATCTTTATGACTCAGGCGGCAGCCGACTCCGGGGAGAGGACGTACACGTCCCCGCGCACGCCGATGCGCACCGGTTCGCGCACGGGGAGCCCGCTCATGACGTCGATCCCCACCGCGAGCGTCCCCGAGCGGCGCTCGTCGCTGCGCGGGCTCCACAGCACGGAGCGCTCGGTGCCGTCGACCGAGACGGTGACGACCGAGGGCGCGGTCGGGAACGCCGTCAGCGCGCTGCCCGGGATCCGCAGGACCTCGGAGTTGCGGTCGGACTCGGTCACCGGCTGCGAGGCCACCACGCGCTCATAGTCGTTCTCCCACGTCTGCATGCCTCAACGACTATCACAGACTTTCCCCCGGCGGCGGGCGGCGGGGCCGCGCGTGCCGCCCGCCCGCCGTCGTGCGTGCCGGACTGCTAGGCGCCGACGGTCTTGACGATGTAGACGTCGCACGGGGCGGAGTGCGCCACCTTGTTGGCGACGCTGCCCAGCAGCCGCCCGAGCCCCTGCATCCCGCGGTTGCCGACCACGATCATCTGCGCGTCGATCCGCTCCGCCTCGGCGACGATCGCCTCGGCCGGCTTGCCGCGCGCGGCGGCGTACGTGACGGTCAGGCCCGGCGCCTCGAGCGCGCGGGCCGTCTCCTTCGCGATCGCGACGGTCGTGTCGGCGTCCGAGACGATCCACGTGTCGCTGCCGCTGCCGAGGACCTCGGTGCGGTCGGTGTCGAACGCGGAGACGATGTGCAGCCGCGCCCCCAGCGCGAGAGCGAGCTGCTTGGCCTGCGCGGCAGCGCGCTCGGCAGTCTCGCTCCCGTCCACGCCGACCACGATCGGTCCAGTCATGATGTGCCCCTCCTCAAGGATGACCTGATGTGGCCACCGTACCCGGCGCCGCGCACGGGCCGCGCGAGGCGGCCCCGCCCGCGGGTCAGAGCGACCCGAGGGCGTCCGCGATCGGGGTCTGGCCCTGGTTGAAGCCGACGAACTGGCGCACCGTGCGCGGCTCGCGCAGGGCGGCTGCCACGACCGCGGCGACGTCCGCACGGCTCACGCTGCGCGAGTCGGAGGAATCCGCGAGGTCGATCCTGCCGCTGCCGGGATCGGAGGTGAGCGTCGACGGGCCGAGGATCGTCCAGTCCAGCGAGGTCCCGCGCAGGTGCTCGTCCGCTGCCGCCTTGGCCTCCGCGTAGTGGAAGAACGGGTTCGACTCCGGGACGCCGTGATCGGGCCGGGCGCCGAGGTAGGAGACCATGATGTAGCGCGGCACGTCCGCGGCCGAGGCTGCGCGCATGGAGCGGATCGCGGCGTCGCGGTCCACGGCGCGCGTGCGCTCGGGGCTGCCGCCGCCGGCGCCGGCGGACCACACCACCGCGTTGTGGCCGGCGAGGACCTCGGCCAGGCCCTTCTCGTCCAGCGACTCGACGTCCGCGACGACCGCCGTGGCTCCCGTTGCCTCGATGTCGGCCACGTGCTCGGCGTTGCGGACGATCGAGGTGACCTCGTCTCCGCGCTGGACGAGCAGGGGTGCGAGGAGGAGGGCCACCTTGCCGTGGCCTCCGATGATGGCGATGCGTGACATGCGCTGCTCCTTCTTGCCGGTGGGCTCAAGACCACGTCCCACCTTGCCACGGCCGGGCCCTTCCGCCCACTTCCGGGGCCCGCAGCGCCGAGGACCCCTAGCCCCGGCGTTCGGCCTCCCACTCGTCCAGGAGCCCCGGCATCCGCCGCGTCAGGAAGCGGTAGAAGTCCGCGGTCTCCCTCGCCCGGGCCCGCGCCGGACCGTCGGGGAGCTCGTCGCCCAGGGCGCCCGCGAGGCCCGCGAGCCGCTCGTAGACGGGGTTCTGGCGCAGTGTGGCCACGTACCAGGGGTCGTCAGGGAGGGCGTAGCGGTCTCGGCGGCTGCCGGGCTGCGAGACCCGGTGGACGAACCCGACCGTCTGCAGGTAGCGGACGGCACCGGAGACCGCGGCCGCGCTCGCCCCGAGGGCCTGGGCGAGCTCAGCCGCGGTCAGCGCGCCCTCGTCGGAGGCCACGAGGGCCAGTAATGCCCGCGCGGGCATCCTGGGGAAGCCCGCGGCCGCCATGACCGCTGCGGAGGCCTCGGCCGCGTCGGGGAGGCGCGGCTGCTGGTCCGGGCCCGCGCTCACGCCGACCCGACCTCGCGCCGCCGCATGAGGGCGAGCGCCGCGGCCGCCGCCGCCACGGAGATGCCTAGCATCCAGAACCCGCCCGTCCAGTCGCGGCCGCCCGGGCCGGGAACCGGTGTATGCGAGAACGGCGAGACGTCGGTCATCGACTGGTCGACGCCGATCAGCCCGCCGAAGACCCCCAGCAGCACGGCGACTGCCAGGACGGTCCACCCGACGGGGATGGTGGCCTGCGGCCACACGACAAAGACGAGCGCCGGGACCGCCAGGAAGATGAGCGCGGCCGGGATCTGGTCGATCGCCGAGATCCAGACATCGCCCACCGCCGCCGAGGTGTCTCCGGAGGCAATGAGCGAGACCCACGCGCCGGCCGCGGTGAGGAGCATGACGGCGACGATCGTGAGCGCACCGAGAGCAAGGTAGTCCGCGAACCACCGGATCCGGCCGAGCGGCTGGGACACGAGCCACGGACCGGTTCCGGCCGCTTCCTCCTGGCGCGCCCGGATCACGGCCTGGAGCGCGCAGGCCGCCGCGAGGACACCTGCGAGCAGGAAGAAGACCGAGACAAGGAGCTGCGACGTCGACACGCCCTGGGCCTCGACCATCCTGCGGAGGGCCTTGGTGGCCTCCGGGTTGGTCTGGGTCACCGCATCGACCGCCGTGCCGAGGCCGCCCGTGAGAAGGCCTGTGGCCAGGCCGCCGACGCACCAGCCGATGATCGAGCCCATCTGGAGCCGCGCTGCGAGGGCGAACGAGCCGTTCAGCGCCGGCCGGGCGTCCGCGCGTCCCGTGCGCCCGGCCACGAGCGCGGCGCCGACGTCTCGCCGGTCCATGATCAGGGCGGTCACCGCGAGGCACAGGGCACCGAGGCCCAGTGGGAGGAGCAGAGGCCACCAGCGGTCCCCCGTGTAGGCGAAGGTCTGCTGGCCCCACCCGATCGGCGAAATCCAGCTCGGCCACGCCGCCGACATCGACATCCCGTCGGCGCCCGGGGTGCCGGCGGCGTCGCCGAAGCCGCGGAGGAGATAGGCGACGAGCACGAGGGAGGCCGAGACCGCGTTCGCGCCGCGCGAGGTGCTCATGAACTCGCCCGCGAGCAGCCCGATCCCGAGGAACGAGATCCCCACAGCGCCGGTGGCGGCGCCAGCGAGCACAGACCCGCCCGGGTCGAGGTTCTCCGCGATGAAGGCGAGGGCAATGACGGCTGAGGCCAGAACATTGGCAACCACACCGTGCAGCACGGTGGCGGCGAGGGGAAGCATCCGGCCGGCGGGCGTCGAGGAGATCATCTCGGCGCGGCCGGCCTCCTCCTCGGCCCTGGAGTGGCGCACGGCCATGAAGGTGCTCATCCAGCCCGCGAGCAGCGAGAGGAACGTGAAGATCTCGAAGAAGGTGAAGGAGCCGAGCCCGGGTCCGCGCGCCAGGCCGCGGAAGACCAGGATCGCGGGCGTCGCGAGGGCGACCTTGAGGATCTCGGCCTGGGTGGCGTAGTCGCCGTAGGTCTTGGCGACCGCGGCGACAGAGAACATGGCCATGAGGGCGATGCCGAGGATCCATCCCGCGAGCTGCCACCGGTCACGGCGCAGCCGCTGGCGGTAGAGGGTCAAGAGGGGGCCCATCTCAGGCCCCCGTGCTGGTGCTGGCCGGGGCCTTCTCGGCCGCGCGGCGCCGGCGGCGGTGGACGTCGTCGTGCTTCCCGTTCTCCGACCGGGCGGCCGTGTCGCCGTAGTGGCGCAGGAAGAGCTCCTCGAGCGAGGCCGGCGCGACGAGCAGGCCCTGGACGCCCAGGCTCCCCAGCAGGGGGAGGACCTCGGCGACGCGGTCGGAGTCTGCGCCGAACTTGACCCGGCCCTCCGCCGCGGTGAGGTCGTGGACCTCGGGGCGGAGCGCGAGCGCCGCGGTGTCGATGTGGTCCGCCGCAAAGGAGATCTCCGTGCGGGTGAGGTGGCGCAGCGAGTCGAGGGTGCCGCCGTCGACGATCCTCCCGGAGCGGATGATGCTCACACGGTCGGCGAGCCTCTCGACCTCGGAGAGGATGTGGCTCGAGAGGAGCACGGTGGCCCCGTTCTGGGCGAGGGTGCGGACCTCCCGGGTGAAGACGGCCTCCATGAGCGGGTCGAGGCCGCTCGTGGGCTCGTCGAAGAGGTACAGCTCGGCGTCGGTCGCGAGGGCCGCGATGAGGGCGACCTTCTGGCGGTTGCCCTTCGAGTAGGCGCGGCCCTTCTTGGTGGGGTCGAAGTCGAAGGTCTCGCACAGCTCCTTCTTGCGCGCCCGGTACTTCGCAGGGTCCGCCGTGCCGCCGCGGAGCCGGGAGATGAGGTCGACCGCCTCGCCGCCGGAGAGGTTGGGCCAGATGCTCACGTCGCCGGGGATGCTCGCGATGCGGCGGTGGAGCTCGACGGCGTCGGTCCACGGGTCCCCGCCGAGGACCGTGGCCGTGCCCGAGGTGGCCCGCGCGAGCCCGAGGAGGATGCGCAGGGTGGTGGACTTGCCGGCGCCGTTGGGGCCCAGGAAGCCGTGGATCTCTCCGCGCGCGACCTCGAGGTCGAGGCCGTCGAGGGCGTGCACCCGGCCGAAGTGCTTGTGGAGCCCGGAGGTGGCGATGACGGTGTCCATGCCTGCAGTCTGCGCCTGTTTCACAATCTTGTGAATGTTCAGCAGCGCAAAGGATCCGCAAGGGTTTCCGGCCCGTGGCGTATGCGAAGGTGGTGCGCATGACGTCCCCCGCCCTGACCCTCCCCAAGGCCGAGCTCCACCTGCACATCGAGGGCACGCTCGAGCCCGAGCTCGCCTTCGAGCTCGCCGCCCGCAACGGCGTGCGGCTCCCGTTCGGCTCCGTCGAGGAGCTGCGGTCCGCGTACCGGTTCGCCGACCTGCAGTCCTTCCTCGACCTGTACTACGCGTGCATGGACGTGCTGCGCACCCGGGAGGACTTCCGCGACCTCGCGGCCGCCTACCTCCGCCGGGCCGCGGCGGAGGGGGTGCGGCACGCCGAGCTGTTCTTCGACGCCCAGGCGCACACCGCCCGCGGGGTCGCCTACGCGGACGTCGTGGCGGGGTTGCGGGACGCGCTCGACGACGCCGCGCGCCAGGGCGTGACCGGCGGCCTCATCCTCTGCTTCCTCCGTGACGCCCCGGTCGCCGAGGCCGAGGCGGTCTGGGCCAAGGCGAAGCAGCGCCCGGAGGAGCTGCTCGGGGTGGGCCTGGACTCCGCCGAGGTGGGCCACCGGGCAGGGCCCTTCGCCCACATCTTCGCCGAGGCCCGCGCGCTCGGCCTGCACGCGGTGGCGCACGCGGGGGAGGAGGGCGGGGCGGACTACGTCTGGGAGGCGCTGCGGGAGCTCGGCGCCGAGCGGATCGACCACGGCATCCGGTCCCTCGAAGACCCCGAGCTGGTCCGCCACCTCGCCGAGGAGCGCGTGCCGCTGACCGTGTGCCCGTTCTCCAACGTGCGCCTCCGCGCCGTGGACACGCTCGCCGACCACCCGCTGCCGGCCATGCTCGCCGCGGGCCTGCACGTGACCGTCAACTCGGACGATCCCGCCTACTTCGGCGGCTACGCGGGCGAGAACCTCGCGGCCGTGGCCGAGCAGTTCGGCCTGGGACGCGCGGACCTCGCCCGGCTGGCCCGCAACTCGGTCACCGGAAGCTTCGCGCCCGAGGGCCGCCGGCGTGAGCTCCTGGCCGACGTGGATGCGTGGGAGGCGTCCGCCCAGTAGCGACCGCGCGCGCGATGCCCGCCGCGGCTCCCGGGTCGATCACGCCGTCCGCGCCGCGGGCGGAGGCATGCACCGCGTGCACCCCGGCGTCGACCAGAGCGGGCACGAGGCCCGCGGTCACGCCGCCGCCGGCCATGATCTGCAGGCCCGGCGCGTGCCCCCGCGCCAGCCCCACGAGGTCGCGCAGCCCTGCGGCGCCCTGGCGGCAGTCCGGGGCGCCGGCGCTGGTCAGCACCCGGTCCGCCCCGGCCGCCGCGAGCCGGGCAAGGGCCCCGGCGCGGTCCGCGCCCGCGGCCAGCGCGGCGTCGAACGCGCGGTGGAAGGTCACCTCCGCGCGCGGGTCCGCCCCGCGCGCGACGCCGGCCACTCGCCGGAGCGCCTCGGCGTCGGGGCCGCCGTCCGACGCCAGCATCCCCACGACCACGCCCGCGGCGCCGGCCCGGACCGCGAGCACGCAGTCCCGCTCGATGGTCTGCAGCTCCTCGCCCGAGTAGGCGAAGCCGCCGGGGCGGGGGCGGACGAGCACGTGGACGGGGATCCCCACCGCGCACGCGGCCTCGATCATGGCCTGGCTCGGCGTGATCCCATCCGTGGCCGCGAGCGCCGCGCACAGCTCCACGCGCGCGGCGCCCGCGGCGGCCGCCACCCGGGCGCCGGCGGCGGACTCCACGGCGAACTCGAGGGCCGGGGTGATCAGAAGCCCTGCCACGCCGGCTTCCGGCCGAACGTGTACTGGTAGTACTCGGTGTGCGCTAGCCGGGACGCCGCCGCCGCGTCGACGAGCACCGTCACGTGCGGGTGCAGCTGGAGCGCCGAGGCGGGGCAGAGGGCGGCCACGGGTCCCTCGACCGCGGCCGCGACGGCCCCTGCCTTCGCCTCCCCGAGGCCGAGGAGCAGGAGGTGCCGCGCCTCGAGGATGGTGCCGAGGCCCTGGGTGAGGACGTGCTCCGGGACCTCGTCCGGGCTGGCGAAGAAGCGCGCGTTGTCCCGCCGCGTCTGCTCCGTGAGGGTCTTGATCCTGGTGCGCGAGGCGAGGGAGCTCATGGGCTCGTTGAACCCGACGTGACCGTCGGTGCCGATGCCGAGCAGCTGGACGTCCACCCCGCCCGCGGCGGCGATCGAGGCCTCGTAGCGGGCGGCCTCGGCGCCCGGGTCGGCGGCCTCGCCGTCGAGCCCGTGCACGGCGTCCGCGGCGAAGTCCACGTGCCCGGCGAACTCGCGCCGGATCACGGAACGGTACGACTCGGGGTGCGCAGCGGGCAGGCCCACGTACTCGTCGAGCAGGAACGCCTGGGCGTCGGCGAAGCTCAGGCCGTGCCGGTGCCGGTCGATGAGCTCCCGGTAGGTGCCCAGCGGGGTGGACCCGGTCGCGAGGCCCAGGACGGACGGGCCGCGGCGCACCCGCTCCTCGATGATGTCCGCGGCCGTGCGCGCCACCGCGTCGGGGTCGGGAAGGACGATGATCTCCATGCCTACTTGGCCGCCTCGGTGTCGACCGTGACCTCGTCGTCCTCGCGGCCCGGCGTGCGCAGGTTCCAGCGCTTGATCACGAACGAGAAGAGGAAGTAGTACACGAGGCCGTAGCCGATGCCGATCGGGATGAGCAGCCACGCGTTCTGGGCCTTGCCGAAGTTGAGGATGTAGTCGATCAGGCCAGCCGAGAACGTGAAGCCGTCGTGGATGCCGAGGGCGTTGACGAGGGCCAGCGAGGTCCCGGTGAGGAAGGCATGGACGATGTAGAGGGGGAACGCGACGAACATGAATGAGTACTCGAGCGGCTCGGTGATGCCCGTGAGGAACGCGGTGAGGGCGGTGGAGAGCATGATGCCGCCCACGATCTTCTTCTGCGACGGCTTCGCGTGCCGCCAGATGGCCAGCGCGGCGGCGGGCAGGCCGAACATCATGATCGGGAAGAATCCGGTCATGAACACGCCCGCGGAGGGGTCGCCGGCGAAGAAGCGGTTGAGGTCGCCGCGGACGAGGTGGCCGGAGGCGTCGGTGTAGTCGCCGATGAGGAACCAGACCACGGAGTTGAGGATGTGGTGCAGGCCGGCGGGGATGAGCATGCGGTTGGCGAACCCGTACACGCCGCCGCCCACCACGGAGTTCGAGGCCACGGCCTGCCCCACCCAGCCCAGGGCCGAGTTGAAGATCGGGTAGAGCAGGGAGAGCACCACGCCGGCCACGAGGCTGGTCACGGAGGTCAGGATGGGCACGAGGCGGCGTCCGGAGAAGAAGCCGAGGAAGTCGGGCAGCTTGGTCCGGTAGAACCTCTGCCAGAGGCTCGCCGAGAAGAGGCCGACGATGATGCCCGCTAGGACGCCGTAGTTGATGACCGCCGGCTTGCCGGTCGGGTCCACCTGCCCGGCGAGGACGATCGGGGACATGGCCTTGAACACGCCGTCGATCACCATGTAGCCCACCACGGCGGCGAGCGCCGTGGAGCCGTCCGACTTCTTCGCCCAGCCGATCGCGATGCCGACGGCGAAGATGAGCGGGAGCCACTGGAACACGGCGTTGCCGGCGGCCGAGATGACCGAGGCTCCCTGGCCGAAGCCCGGGATCGCGCCGAGGAGGTCGGCCTGGCCGAGCCGCAGGAGGATGCCCGCGGCGGGCAGGACCGCGATGGGCAGCATGAGCGTGCGGCCGAGCCGCTGCAGGGTCGCGAAGACCACGTTGGGCTTCTTTTCCGGCGCCTGGGCCGAGGTGTCAGTCGACATGGGATGCACCTTTGCGGGTTCGGGTCGAGGGGTCTTGTGGCGAGCCGGTCTCTGCCGGTACTGTCTGGTTATGACCAGTTCAGTGTGAGACGGGCCACCACGGGGTGTCAAGGGGGTGACCCCGCCGGAGGTTCCGCCCACACTGGTCCCAGACGGGACCGGCTGGTCCCAGCAGCAGGGTCAGACCAGCAGCACAGTTACACCAGCAGTACAGTCAGAGAGGACATGCCATGTCGAAGGCAGAGAAGATCGTCGCGGGCCTGGGCGGCGCCGCCAACATCGTGGAAGTGGAGGCCTGCATCACGCGCCTGCGCACCGAGGTCAAGGACGCCTCGCTAGTGAATGAGGCCGCGCTCAAGGCGGCCGGCGCCCACGGGGTGCTCGCCGCCGGCAGCGCGGTCCAGGTCATCGTGGGCCCCGAGGCAGACACGCTCGCCGAGGACATCGAGGACCTCCTCTGATGCCCCCGGCGCTCGTGGTCCTCGCCCCGCTCGCGGGCCGCTCCCTCCCGCTCGCCGAGGTCCCGGACCCAGTCTTCGCGGCCCAGATGGTCGGCTCCGGCGCGGCCGTCGAGCCCCCTCCCGGCGCGCCGTTCGAGGTCGTCTCCCCGGTGGCCGGCACGATCGTCAAGCTCTTGCCGCACGCGTTCATCGTGGTCGACGGCGCGGGGCGCGGCGTCCTCACCCACGTGGGGATCGACACCGTGAAGCTCAAGGGCGAGGGCTTCGAGCTGCTCGCCGCCAAGGGGGACGCGGTCGACGCCGGCGCCCCCGTCATGCGCGTCGACCCGGCCGCCGCCGTGGCCGCCGGGTACTCGATGGTGAGCCCCGTCGTCGTGCTCGACACGAAGCCGGACACCGCGACCGTGCTGGCCTCCGGCGAGGTGGCCGCAGGGGCCGAGCTGTTCTCCGTCAACGGCGCCGGCTGAGTCCTGCCCGGGCCCTACAGCCGCACCTCCATGCTGAGCGCGTAGCGGTCGGAGCGGTACCACGAGCGGGCGTGCTCGATCGGCAGCTCGCCCGAGTAGGAGACGCGGTCGAAGAACAGGATCGGGGCACCGGTCCCGGTGCCCAGGAGCACGCCGATGTCCGAGGGGGCGCCCTCGGCGCGGACGGTCTGGCGGGCGCGGTCGATCTGGTGGCCGAACTCGGAGGCGAGCGCCTTGTAGACCGAGCCGGTCAGGTCGATGCCCAGCAGGCCGGCCGCGTGCACCGGGTGGTACCAGGCGTCGTCGACGCTCACCGGGCGGCCGTCGGCCAGGCGCAGGCGGCGGAGGTGGATCGCCTCGGTCCCCGGGGCGAGGCCGAGCGCCTCGGCGGTGTCCTCGGGCGCCGCCGCGTGCTCGGCGGTGAGCACCACGGTGCTGGCGGTGAGCCCGCGCCCTTCCATCTCCTGGGTGAAGGAGGCGAGGTGGAGGGTGGACTGGATCGCGGAGTCGGCCACGAAGGTGCCCTTGCCGGGTGCGCGCACCAGGTGCCCCTCGGTGACGAGCCTGCCGATCGCGGCGCGGACGGTGATGCGCGAGACCCCGTAGGCGTCCATGAGGGCCCGCTCGCTGGGCAGGCGATCGCCGGGTTCGAGCTCCTCCTTGGCCAGCCTGAGGATGATCGAGCGGAGCTGCTCGTGCTTGGGCACGCTCGAGTTGTTGATCGCGCTGCCCGTGGTCCGCGCGTCAGACGGAGTCGCTGGCACCGGGGCCTCCTCACTCGTGGTTCGCTCCTCGTGGTTCGATCCAGATAGGACCACTACGGGGATTATGCCATGTACGGTGGAGGCGTAGGAGGAGGATCCGTGACCGCTGAAACCATCGCCGCCCGTGCCGTCCTGCTGGACATGGACGGCACCCTGGTGAACTCCGACGCCGTGGTGGTGCGCCTCTGGGCCGAGTGGGCCGCCGAGCAGGGTCTCGCCTGGGACGCCGTGGAGCCGCTCATCCACGGCCGGCAGGGGTGGCTGACCATGTCGCTGCTGCTGCCGGAGCGGCCGCACGCCGCGAACGTCGCCGACGAGGCGCGCATGCTCGATGCCTCCCGCGAGGACACCGCCGGCGTGGTGCCGGTCCCGGGCGCCGCGGACCTCCTCGCGGCGCTCGCGGGCATCCCGCACGCCCTCGTCACCTCCGCGGACGACGACCTCGCGCGCCGCCGCATGGCGGCCGCCGGGCTGCCCTTCCCGGAGCTGGCCGTGACCGCCGAGATGGTCGCCGCGAGCAAGCCCGACCCCGAGGGCTTCCTCCTCGCCGCCTCGCAGCTCGGGGCGCTCCCGGGCGAGTGCCTCGTCCTCGAGGACTCGGAGGCCGGGATCATGGCCGGGCTCGCCGCAGGGGCGAGCGTGCTCGGCGTCGGCGGCCGCGCGGCGTCCTACGCGCCGACCTACTGGGTTCCGGACCTGACGGCCGTCACCCTCGAACGGGCGGACGACGGCGCCGCCCTCCTCACGCTCGCCGGCTGAAGGTTCCGCGCCCGGCGGCTCGCGGGCCGCTACTTCGGGGGCCCCTGCTTTGGGGGCAGCGACGCCGCGTAGTCGACTCCGATCCGCACCCAGCGGGCGAGGTCCTCGTCTTTGGCGACCGCTGCGTCGTCCACGCGCAGCCAGCCGTCCATGGGCCTGCCGCGCATCACCGCGCGCTCCACGCCCGGATGGGCGCACAGCGCACCGCTCGCCGCCGGGTCGGCGCGCAGGAGCAGGCCGCCCTGCGCCGCCGCGCTGACGGCCATGTTCCCGCCGACGAGGAAGGCGAGCCCGCCGAACATCTGCTGCTCCGTGGCGCAGCGGGCGCCGTCGATGCCGGCCAGGACAGCGCGGATGCGGTCCGCCAGCTCGTTGCAGTACACCACGGGCCCATGGTCGCAGCGGTGCCGTCCGCGGACAATGGGTGACCGCGGCGGTTCCCGGGTACGAGAACCAGCGTCTGGACGAGGCGACACAGGAGGACTACATGGCAACCACGGCAGCAGTGCTCGGGACCGGCATCATGGGCGCGGGGATGGCGAAGAACCTGGCGAAGGCCGGCTTCGACGTCGTCGTCTGGAACCGCAGCCACGACAAGGCCGCGGCGCTCGCGGACAGCGTCTCGCGCGTCGCCGAGAGCCCCGCGGACGCGGTCTCGGGAGCGGACATCGTGGTGACGATGCTCTTCAACGAGGACGCGGTCGCTCAGGTCATGGGCGAGGCACTGCCCGCCATGAAGGACGGCGCGGTGTGGGTGCAGAGCGCCACCGTGGGCGTCGACGGGGTGCAGCGGCTCGCCGAGCAGGCCCGGGCCGCCGGGGTCGACTTCGTCGATGCCCCGGTCGTGGGCACGCGCCAGCCCGCCGAGGAGGGGAAGCTCGTGGTCGTGGCCGGCTGCCCGGCGGGACTGCGCGAGGCCGTCAGCCCCGTCTTCGACGCGGTCGGGGCGAAGACGGTGTGGGTCGGGGACCAGCCCGGCGACGGGCAGCGGCTCAAGCTCGTGATGAACTCCTGGGTCCTCACGATCGTGGGCGGCACGGCCCAGGCGATCAGCCTCGCCCGCGGGCTGGGGATCGACCCGCAGCTCTTCCTTGACTCGATCGCGGGCGGCGGGACGGACAGCCCCTACGCCCAGCTGAAGGGCAAGGCCATGATCGCCGGCGAGTTCCCGCCCGCGTTCCCGCTCGACGGCGCCGCGAAGGACGCCGGGCTCATCGCCGACGCCCTGCGCGCCGCCGGGGTGAGCGCCGAGCTCATGGACGCGCTGCGCGGCCGCTTCGAGGCGGGCATCGCCGCCGGCCACGGAGGCGAGGACATGGCCTCCGTCGTGGAGGCGTTCAGGGAGTAGGGCGCGCCCCCGGGGCGCCGCCGCCGGCGCGGGGCCGATCCTCAGGACCGGGGCCGGCCGTCAGGACCGCGCCCGGCGGTAGGAATACTCCCGCAGCCGGCGGGTCCAGCCGTAGGTCCCGGCCGTGGGCAGTGGGTTGAGCAGCGGGTCGAAGCGCAGCGCGCTGTCCCGCACGGCACCGTCGTCCCCGAGCGCGGGCGTCAGGTGCAGCGCACCGAAGCGGTGCCACCGGCCCAGCGGTGTGGCCCAGGACAGCGCGAGGGTCCACGTCGCGCTGTCCCGGAGGCGGCCCGGCGCCCCCGGGTCGGGGCCGAGCGTCCGCGCCCCGAGGAGCACCGGCCCCCGTGAACCGCGGTAGGGCATGAGCGAGGTCAGCCGGGCGGCCCCGGCCGTGCGGTGCGCGGTCAGGCAGAAGCGGCCGGGCACCCGCCATCCGGTGGAGGCGAGCAGGAGGTCCGCGGCGCCGTCGTCCGTGGGGAAGCGCAGCGCGAGCCCGAGGATGTCCGGCCAGCCCGACGGCAGGCCGAGCGAGCGGGAGAGCCGGGCCGCCACCGTCCGCGAGGAGGGGGTGTCGAGGAACGGGATGCCCGAGGACCCGCCGGTGATCTCGAAGGTCCCGTTCATCAGGACGCCCTGCGGGTGGATCGGGCGGTCCGGCCGGAGCGCCTTCACGGCGCCGAAGCCGGCGGCGAAGAGGCGTCCGAAGTAGGTGGTCAGACGGTGGGCCATGGCAACGTCCCTCTCTGGGTCAGCGGTGCAGCGGGAGCCGGTGGGTCACCCGGCCGCCGTCTGGGTAATACCCACCCGCATCCCAGCAATCGGCACTTGGAGGAAGTATGAGCAGGATCCTGATGATCGTCACCGGCGCCACGGAGCTCCGCCTCGCCGACGGCACCTCGCATCCCACCGGCTTCTGGGCCGAGGAACTCGCCACGGCCCACCGTGAACTGATCCGCGCCGGGCACTCCGTCGTCATCGCGACGCCGGACGGCGTGACCCCCACCCCGGACGCAGTCAGCCTCGACGCCGAGCAGGTCGGCTCCCAGGAGAAGGCCGACGAGCTCGCCGCCTACCTGCGCGAGATCTCCGGGGAGCTCGAGGCCGCCGTGCCCATCTCCTCGGTGGACGTCTCCGAGTTCGACGCGGTGGTGCTCCCTGGCGGCCACGGCCCCATGACCGACCTCGCGTTCGACGCCCAGACCGGCCGCGTGCTCGCGGCGGCGAACGCCGCCGGCACGGTCATCGCGCCGTTCTGCCACGGCCCCGCCGCGCTCCTGGCCGCCAAGGCCGAGGACGGCACGAACGTGTTCGCCGGGCGCAGGGTGACGGCCTTCACGGACGAGGAGGAGCGTACCGGCGGCACCGGCGAGAAGACGCCCTGGTGGGTCGAGTCCGCGCTGCGCGACGCGGGCCTCGAGGTCGAGACGGCGCCGGCCTGGAGCGACCACGTCGTGGTGGACGGGAACCTCATCTCGGGCCAGAACCCCCAGTCGAGCGCCTCGGTGGCCCGAGAGGTGATCGACGCCCTCGGGCGCGGCGCCGCCAGCTGAGTGCCGGGGCCGGGCGCGTCACGCTGGGCACCGAGGTGCTTGGCGCGGCGCGCTCCGCCTGCTTGACTGCCACCAGCACACCCGATCCCCTGAAGGAGTCCGCATGCCCGCCTCCCGCACCATCCGCGGCGCCGTCCTGAACACCCTGGGCGCCGAGCCGCCCTATGCGGACTCCCGCCCCATCACGGTGGACGAGCTCGAGCTGGAGGGCCCCGGGCACGGCGAGCTGATGGTCCGCATCGAGGCGGCGGGGCTGTGCCACTCCGACCTCTCGGTGGTCAACGGCTCCCGCCCCCGCCCGCTGCCCATGCTCCTGGGGCACGAGGCCGCCGGCATCGTCGAGGAGGTCGGCGAGGGCGTGGAGTCCGTGCGCCCCGGACAGCGCGTCGTGATGACCTTCCTGCCCCGCTGCGGCGAATGCGCCGCGTGCGCCACGGACGGCCGGCTGCCGTGCGAGCGGGGGAGCGCGGCGAACACGGCCGGGACGCTCCTCACCGGCGCCCGGCGGCTGCGCCGTTCCGGGGAGACGGTCCAGCACCACCTGGGGGTCTCCGGGTTCGCGACCCACGCTGTGGTGGACGAGAGGTCTGTGGTCCCGGTCGGCGACGACGTCCCGCCCGACGTCGCGGCCCTGCTCGGCTGCGCGGTGCTCACCGGCGGCGGGGCGCTGCTGAACGCGGGCAGGATCACTCTCGAGACCGCGGTCGCCGTGGTGGGCCTCGGGGGCGTGGGCATGGCGGGGCTGCTCACGGCGCTCGCCACCGGGTGCCGGGTCGTGGCGGTGGACGCGCAGGAGTCCAAGCTCGAGACCGCCCTCGCGTGGGGCGCAGCGGAGGCGCTCACTCCGGCCCAGGCGCTCGAGCGGGGCGTGCAGGCTGACGTGGTCCTCGAGGCGGTGGGCCACCCGCGGGCGTTCGAGACCGCGTACCGGCTGCTCGGCCTCGGCGGCACGCTCGTGACCGTCGGGCTGCCCGCCCCGGGCGCGACCGCTCAGATTGAGCCGCTGCAGCTGACAGCGAAGGCCCAGACCATAGTGGGCAGCTACCTCGGCTCGGCGGTGCCCAAGCGGGACGTGCCCGCGTTCGAGCGGCTCTGGCGCGAGGGCCGCCTCCCGCTCGAGCGGCTGGTCTCGCGCCGGATCGGCCTCGAGGAGATCAACGAGGGCATGGACGCGCTCGCCTCGGGCTCGGTGATCCGCCAGGTCGTGACGTTCGACGGCGTGTAGCGGCCGCCGCGCCGACCTCGCCTCCGCGCTGCCTCCCGGGGCTCACGCGTGGTCGTCGAGGAAGCGGGCCCAGGCGCGCCGGAATCCGGCGCGGGCCTCGGCAGCGCGCTGCTCCTCGAGGGCGTGGAGCCGGCCGAAGCTGAACGCGCTCTCCCCGTCGGCCTGCGCGGCGGCCGCGAGCTCGAGCAGGTGGGCCCGGCTCACCACCGTGTCCTGCAGCTCCCCGAGGGTGTCCTGCAGGCGCTCGGCGGACGCCGCGAGCTTCTTCGCGCGCTTGCCGAGCACCGGTTCAGCCGCCTCTCCCGCGTACCGCAGCCGCTTGGCACTCTTGCGCACCTCGTGCAGGGCCTCGTCGAGGGCATCCACATCGAGGGAGTCGGCGTCCTCGAGCTCCTCGGCCGCCCGGACGGCGTCCCGCAGCCGCCCGACGTCCTTCGCGAGACGGCGCGCCACCGCCTTCCGCGCCGGCTTCCGGCCGCGGTCGATGAGCGGGGGCGCGTCGAGGAAGGCGTCGAGCGAGTCCAGGAGGCGGAAGTAGCGCTCGCTGCCCAAGGCGACCAGGCCGACGTCGTGCGCCTGCCGGTAGCGGAAGTCCGACTCCTCCTCGATCCGGCGCACCACCGGCCCGAGCAGCAGGCCGTGCGGCTGGTCGCCGGCGAGGGCGGTCAGCCGCCCGCGCATGACCTCGACGTCGCGCGCCTGCCCGACCGTGCCCGCGAGCCACTGGAGCTCGTCGCGGAGCCGGTTCGCGGCGGCCGCGTCGACGAATTTCCTGAACGATGCGAGGGCCGAGCGCATGCGCCGTGCGCTGACGCGGAGCTGGTGCACGGCGTCGGGCGCGTCGAGCCGGACGCCGGGGTCGTGGGCCAGGAGCTCCTCGGCGTGCCGGCGCACGTAGGCCAGGAGCACGACGCCGGCCTCCCCCTTCCGCTCGGGCCCCGCCTGCTGCTCGGACGGGTGCTGGAGCGCGGGCCCGAGGGCGCGGACGAGCTTGGAGGGGAGTGCGGCGGGATGGATCCCGGCGGCGGCGAGCAGCTCGTCGGCCGCCTCGAGCAGGTCCTCGCTGCCCGCGACGAGCTCGAGCTCCCATTCGCGCCACCGCTGGCCCGGGCCGATGCCCGGCGGGGCCTGGGACTCGACGTGGTCGTCGCTGAACTCGGCGAGGACCCGGCCGGCGGCGTCGAAGAGCTCGGTTGCGGTGCGGCGGGTGGACAGGCGGGCGATCGGCACGAGGTCGGCGCCGCGGGTGTGGGCGCCCACCAGCCCGCGGAACCTGTCCGGCACCGTTGCAGTGTCCAGACGGAGGGGCTCGTGGAGCTCCTGCCGGGCGCCCGAGCCCGCGGGGAGCTTGAGGTGCCAGCCGGCGTCCGGGCCGCCGGTGCGGCGGCGCAGCGTGATGCGGTGCCGGGCGAGGGCGAAGTCCTGGGTGTCGAAGTACACCGCGTCGAGCAGGCGCGTCTGGGGCGTGCCGATCCGCTCCACGCCGGGGAGTCCTGCGAGGGAGGGGACAGGCGTGTCCGCGTCGACGCTGTACTTGCGTTCCACCTCGAGGGCGTCCTTGCCGGCCATGGGCCCAGCCTACGGGGGCCCGGTGGGCAGCGCACCGGGCGGGACCGCGGGGGGCGGGGCTGCTGCCGCGTAGGCGGCGGCAACCCCGGGGGCGACCGCCTGGAAGACGGTGGCGCCGCCGGGCATGACCATGTAGGCCAGGAACTCCTCGTCGAAGGTGGTGATGCCCGCATCGACGGCATCGAGCTTGGCCTGGACGAGCGCGGAGAGCTGGCGCCAGCCGCGCCGGGCACCCTCCTGGGCGTGGGGCAGGTCGGACATTGCGGCCGGGAGGGCCAGGAGGAAGTGGTGGCCGCCGGAGCGGAAGGTGATCCTGGTCTTCCCGCGCTCGGAGGCGAACCGGATCCCGGTGGCCCCGGCGGCGGCGAGCATCGTCTGGATCTCTGCCTGGGAAGCCGAGCAGGTGACGGAGGCCCCGCGGATGTAGTTGCTTCTCATGGCGCGGAGTGCTCCCGAGGGCCGGCCCAGGTTCCGGGCGGCGATGTCGCAGCCTGCACAGTCGGCACCGCGCTGGAATGCGGTCTGCGCGCTGCAGGGTGGGACATCACGCGCGCCGGTACTGGGCGGTGATGGGGCACTCGAACGGGTCGCGCGCGGCGAGCCCGACCCGGTTGAGGTAGGCGATGACGATCCCGTAGGAGCGCCACAGGGTCGTCTCCGTATAGGGGACCGCGAGGGCGCGGCACTGTTCGCGCACGAGCCTGCGGGCACGGCCCAGGTGGGGCCGGGGCATGCTGGGGAAGAGGTGGTGCTCGACCTGGTAGTTCAGGCCGCCCATGAGCCAGGTGGCCCACCAGCCGCCGGCGATGTTGCGGGAGGTGCGGACCTGCTTGCTGAAGAAGTCGAGCCTCGCGTCCCGGGCGATCACCGGCATCCCCTTGTGGTTGGGGGCGAACGTGGCCCCCATGTAGAGGCCGAAGACGGCGACCTGGACCCCGAGGAACGCGAACGCCATGCCGACGGGGAGGAGCCAGAAGAGCGGGACCAGGAGGAGGCCGAACCGGAGCGTGAGGAGGCCGAGCTCGGTCCATCGGCCGCGGACCGGTCCGCGGGAGAAGAGATGGCGGAAGCTCAGGTAGTGCAGGTTGAGGCCCTCAAGCGTCAGCAGCGGGAAGAACAGCCAGCCCTGGTGCCGCGTGATGAGCCTGCGCAGGCCACGGGCCTGGGACGCGTCCTCCTCGATGAACGAGATGGTGTCCACCTCGATGTCCGGGTCGCGGCCCACCCGGTTCGGGTTGGCGTGGTGCCGGGAGTGCTTGGAGTCCCACCACGAGTAGCTCATCCCGACGACGGCGGCGAGGGCGCGGGCCAGCCTGTCGTTCGCGGGGCCGGTGGAGAGGATCTGCCGGTGGGCGGCCTCGTGGGCCATGAAGGCGACCTGGGTGAAGAGGATGCCCAGCCCCGCGGCGATGAGGAGCTGGAACCAGCTCTCGCCGAGGAGGACGGAGCCGGTGAGGAAGCCGCCCAGAACGGCCAGCAGTGCCCCGCCGAGGAGCGAGTAGAACCACGGTGTGCGCCGCAGCAGCCCGTCGTCGCGCACCATCTGCGCCACGTGGAGGTAGGCCTTGGTCAGCGGCGGGAACGTCTCGGTTCCTGCATGCGGCTGACGAGTCGAGGGGACTGCGGGGCTGGAGACTGTGGTTATCAGGCGACTTTCAGGTCTGGGAGGGTGCTTGGAGCAAAAACGATGCCTGCGGGCGGGGCGCCGGTGGCGGCCCGCCCGCGGCGTCGCTCATGTCAGAGGGCGCGGATGTTCGCAGCCTGGGGGCCCTTGGGGCCGCGCTCGGAATCGAACTCGACGCGCTGGCCCTCTTCGAGGGAGCGGTAGCCGGACGAGCTGATGGCGCTGTAGTGGGCGAAGACGTCGGGGGTGCCGTCCTCAGGCGCGATGAAGCCGAAGCCCTTTTCGGAGTTGAACCATTTCACGGTGCCAGTGGCCATGTTGCTTTCCTTCTGTGTGGATGTGACCCCCGTGCAGGGGCCGGTTGCCGGGCCGACGACGTCGACGCGGACAGCTGTGGTGGTGGGGGAATGATGTGCGAGGCGGTGCGCGGTGCGGGCGGCCAAAGCGTGGTCGCGGCCCGGCGGTCGAAGGCCTTGCGGCAAGAAGTCTGAGAGGCGCCCTCAATCTGAGGGGCGGTGACCAGCCGCTTTTCTGACAGCTGGTGTTTGTATCACTCTACAGGCTTCCGGGCCCTGTGTCCCGCCAGCCCCAGGAGGGCGATGCCAACGGCCGCGATCCAGACCCACAGGAGCGGCCCGTAGACCGTGTAGAGGGCGGTGACGGCGAACCTCAGCACCTCGCTCGCCAGGCCGAGGGCCCCGGTGGCGATCCCGAGCCAGCCCATCCAGTGCGGGAGCGGGCCGCGGACCATGGGCACGCTGATGAGGAGGACACCCAGCGGCGTGAGCGCGCCCGCGAGGGTGGCGGTGTTGTTCTCTGCCACGAGCGCCTCCGCAGCCGCGACGAAAGCCGGCCGCGCGGCGTCGTCCGCGGCGGACCACGCATCGCTGAGCGTGACGAGCGAGAGGGTGCCCACGCTCGAGGTGGGCACCGCGAGCAGCGCCGTCCACGAGGCGGCCCCGACCACGAAGCCGAGCAGCGCGAGGGGCGCGTTCGTGGGCAGCAGGGCGACCAGGAGGGCTGTGAAGACCACGAGGCCGAACAGGGACGGGACGAGCCACAGGAGCTGCTGGGCGATATAGGAGGCCTTGTGCCCCGCGATGAACTGCAGCGTCGCCTCGCCGCCCGAGGCCGGGGGCGCGTCCACAGCGTAGAGCGCCAGCGCGGCCACATCGAAGAGGACGAACAGGAGCGCCGCTGCCCCCGCAACCCGGTACAGGGGAGTCCAGCTCAGGGAGGCCCAGGCGCGGGTGCCGGGCCCGGTGGTCGCCGTCATGCTCTTCAGGCTAGGGCCGGCGGCCGCGTCCTGCTGGGGGCGAAGGGCCCGGCTCGGGGCCCGTGGGCGCGGCGGCGGGACTTGGTGCTCTGAACCGGGCGCCCGGGCCGGCCTAGCCTTGAGGCCAGGTCCGCGCAGCGTCCGGGAGTGATTGCCATGAATCCGCTGGTCCAGATGGTGGTGTTCTTCGTCTTCGCCGTCCCCGCGTTCCTCGGGAGCGTCCTCGCGGCCCGGTTCCCCTGGGCCAGATGGGTAGGCCGCGTGGGGACGGGCCTGACCATGCTGCTCGGCGGGGCAGCCGTGAACGCCTCGTTCCTGATCGGGGGCGCCACCTACGCCGACTTCGCCGACGACGCGAAGTTCGCCTGGGTGACCGATGCCTGGCGGGCGGTGGTGCCCGGGGACTACGCCCTCTGGATCGGGCTGCTCATCGCGTTCGAGGCCGTGGCCGGGATCCTGATCCTCTCCGGCGGCCGCCCTGCCCGGGCCGGCCTCGTGGCCGCGATCGCGTTCCACGTGGGGCTCGGGGTGTTCTTCTCGTGGTTCCTGACGTACTACGCGGCGGTCATGCTCGTGGGCATGGGGCTCCTTCTGCGCGCCGAGTGGCGCCCACGGGCCGCGGCGCCGCTCCGGGCGCCAAGGCGGCAGCACCGCCTCGCCTAGGCATGGACCTCAGTCCTCGTCCTCCCCGTCGTCGTCCTCGTCGTCCGCTTCGGCGAGGTTGAGGGAGGCCGCCTGCAGGATCGCCGCGACGTCCGCGTCCGGCGCGTCCTGCCGGTAGGCCTCGGCTACGGACTTGAAGCCGATCGCCATCCCCAGAACGAGGCGCGTGTAGTCGGGGGCGAGGGCCTCGATGATCTGGCGGATCACTTGGGGGAGGACCTCGCGGAGTGCCGCCGCCTGCTCGGGCGAGCCGCCCCTGAAGGTCACGGAGACCGCGTCGTCCACTCGGGCCAGGGTCTTGAGGGACTCCTTGAACATCTCCGTTGCCGCGGGGTCTTCCGGCTCCCAGGACAGGGCCGCCGTGAGGACACCGATGCCGCGCTGGATCATCTCCGTCTCATCACTCATGCCTCCATCCTGCCCCGCAGTGCCCCGCGGCAATCCGCGCGGCACGGGATTCGGTGGTTGCCCGCGGGAAAGTAACCCATCCAGGGGTGCTGGATGGGTTACTTCTTGGGGGTGGGGCCGCCACCTTCCGCCGATCGCGGCCGGCGCACGGACGACGGCGGCCGGTCGCCTCCCAGCCGGCCGGCGCCCTCGGTCGGGATCCTCAGCCGAGGGCGACCCCGAGCTCCGGGGAGTGGGTGAGGGTGGCGTGGACCGGGCAGTGCTGGCCCGCGCGCAGGAGCGCCTCCCGGTGCTTGTCGCTGAGGCCCTCGGGGAGGAGGAGCTCCGCGCGGATCTCGCCCACGCGGCGCGGCCGGTTCGCCATGGCGCCGGAGACCCTCACGCTGACCTCGCCCGGGAGGCCGATCCCGTTGCGCTCGGCATAGTCCACCACCGTCCACAGGATGCACGAGCTCAGCGAGGCCAGCAGCAGCTCGCTCGGCCGCAGGCTCGCGTCCGAGACGACCGTGGCACTGCCCGTGGACACCGTGAACTGCTCGGTCCCGGTGCGGGTCGCGGTGGCGGTGTAGGAATCGGCCATGGGGAGGTTCCCTTCGGTGGGCGGGGCGGGGCGGGGTGAGTGGGAGGGGAGGCGGGGGAGGCTCAGCGGGTGAGGCCGCGCCGTCGTCCGCGCGCGTACTGCACCGATGCGGCGGCAGCGCCGACCACGAGCCAGCCCGCGCCGACGAGGAGCGCATTCTGGTTCGCGAACACGACGATCACGGCCAGCACGACGATCGCGAGCGCGGGCACGGCCACGTGCACGAGCCGGCGGGTGCTGCGGCGGCGCACGGCGAAGTAGCCGATCACGGAGGCGTGCAGGAGCAGGAACGCGCTCAGTGCGCCGATCGAGACGGTCGAGGCGAGCAGGTCCAGCCCGTCCGGCTCGTAGGCCGCCCACACGGCGAGGACGAGGGTGACGGCGGTGACGAGCGCCGTGGCGAGCATGGGCGAACCGGAGCGGCTGCCCACGCGCGAGAAGGCGCGGGGGAAGCGGCCGTCGCGGGCCATGGTCATGACCACCCGCGACCCGGCGGCCAGCCCCATCATGCCGGCGAAGCTCGCGCCGATCGCCTTCGCGACCGCCAGCAGCGTCGCGAGCCACGGCGCCACCTGGGAGCGGACCACGTCGTAGAACAGCGTGCCCTCCGAGGACGGGTCGGCGGCGAGGTCGGCCGGGGTGGCGGTGGTGAGGAGCTGGATCACGTAGCTCTGGAGGAAGAACAGGACGCCGGCCACCACGAGGCACGCGAGCATCGCCTTGCCCACGACCTTGGCCGCGCCGGCGGTCTCCTCGGCGAAGGTCGCGATCGCGTCGAAGCCCAGGTACGCCATGGCCGCGACCGAGACGGTGCCGACGATGGCCGTGGCGGAGAAGCCGCCCACCCCGGCGAACGGGGCCGCGAGGCTCTGCCGCGCCCCCGACGTGGCGAGCACGGCGAGCGCGCCGACGAGCACGACGGCGAGCACCGCCACCTCGGCGAGGACGACGGCGGCCGCCGCCCGCGCGATCGTCCTGCCGCCGGCGAGGTTCACCGCCGTGGTGAGGAGCACGGCGAGCGCCGTGAACGCCCACGCGGGCACGGCGGGCAGGAACGAATGGAGGGCGTAGCCGGTGAAGAGGAACGCGACGCTCGGGATGAGGAGGTAGTCCAGGAGCACCATCCAGCCGGCGATGAAGCCCGCCGGCGCACTCAGCCCCGCCGAGGCGTACGAGTAGACCGATCCGGCCCGCGGCACCGCGGCGGACATCTGGGCGTAGGAGACGGCCGTGAGCGCCATGACGAGGGTCGCGACGAGGTAGACGGACAGGCTCGCGCCCTGGCTCTTGGCGTAGATGGTGCCGAAGATCCCCACCGGCGCGGCGGGACCGATGAACACGAGTCCGTTGCCGATGAGCTGGCGGAGGCTGAGCGATCTCGGGAGGGAGGTCTGCGGCGGGGTCTGCTGCTGGGCGGTCATGGCTCTCCCTCTCAGTGGTCCTGAGTGCGGCGCGGTCCGGCGGGCGCACCTCCTCGGCAACGGGATGGGCGCCGGGCCCTATTCCCCGGCCGGTCCGGAACCCGGGCACGGGGGCCGCCGGCATGCTGATCCCGGCCCTGCCCGCCCTTTTGTGAGTGCCGGCTCTGAGTTGCTGACGGCGGTGCCGGACCTGCCGATAGGGGAGAGGATGAAGGGGATCATCTTCAACCTGCTCGAGGAAGCCATCGTGGAGCGCCACGGCGCCGACGCGTGGGACGGGCTGCTCGACGGCCTCGGCCTGGACGGGGTCTACACCTCGCTCGGCAGCTATCCGGACGCGGAGGTCTACCGGATCGTCGAGGGCGCCGCCGTCCTCGACAGCAGGAGCACGGCCGAGACGCTGCGCTGGTTCGGCCGCGAGGCCCTGGCCCTCATGGCGGGGCGGTATCCGGCCTACTTCTCCGCCCACACCACGGCGCTTCCGTTCCTGCTCAGCGTCAACAGCATGATCCATCCCGAGGTCCGCAAGGTCTATCCGGGTGCCGAGGTGCCCACCTTCGGGTTCCGGACCGAACCCTCGGGAGCGCTGCTGATGACCTACGACTCCCCGCGGCGCCTCTGCGCCCTCGCCCACGGATTCATCGACGGCGCCGCCGACCACTTCGGCCAGACGGCGGAGGTGGAGCACCTCGAGTGCATGCACCGGGGCGACAGCGCGTGCCTGCGTCGGGTCACCTTCCGCGGCGCGGAGGGGGCGTGAGCGGTACGGCCGGGCCGGACGGGGCGCAGGTCGGTGCCCTCCAGCGCCGCCTCGACCGCGAGCGGCGGACCCGGCTCGCGGCCGAGGCGATCGCGGAGCGGGGACTGCGCGAGCTCTACGACCGGCAGCAGCAGCTGGGCCTGCTCGAGGCCGTCGCCGACGCCGCCAACCAGTCCAGCACCGTGGCCGAGGCCCTGCAGTACGGCGTGCGGACGGTGTGCGAGTTCACCGACTGGCAGATCGGCCACGCCTACCTGCTGGACGAGGCCGGCGAGAGCATGAGGCCCACCTCCATCTGGCACGGCGTCGACGAGGGCCGGTTCGGGGACTTCTACGGGGCCACGGTGGCCACCGGCTTCGAGGTGGGGCGCGGGCTGCCGGGCCGCGTGCTGGCCAGCGGGGCGCCGGCCTGGATCCCCGACATCGCCGCCGACACCGAGTTCCCCCGGGCGGCCGCGGCCCTGCACGACGGGCTCCGGTCGGCGGTGGCGTTCCCGATCCTGCTCGGCACGGAGGTCATCGCCGTCCTGGAGTTCTTCGCCGCCCACACGCTGGAACCCGACGAGACCCTGCTCCGGCTGCTGGCGAAGATCGGCGCGCAGCTGGGCAGGGTCGCGGAGCGCGAGCGCGCCCGGGACCGCCTCCTGCACGATGCCCTGCACGACGCCCTCACCGGGCTGCCCAACCGCGCCCTGCTCGCCGACCGGCTCGCCCACGCCGTGGCCCGCACCGCACGCGAGAAGGGGACCTCCTTCGCCGTCCTCTTCGCCGACCTGGACCGGTTCAAGCTCTTCAACGACAGCCTCGGCCACCCGGTGGGGGACGCCCTCATCACCGAGGTCGCCCGCCGCTGGGGCCAGTCTCTGCGCCCCGGCGACACGCTCGCGCGGATCGGCGGCGACGAGTTCACGGTGCTGCTGGACGGGATCGAGGACGTCAACGACGCCGTGCGGACGGCGGCGGCCATGATGGAGGCCCTCGCCGGGCCGGTCCTCATCGGCGGCCAGCAGCTGTTCGTCAGCGCGAGCATCGGCATCGCCACCAGCACCATGGGCTACGACTCGGCGGACGAGATCCTCCGCCACGCGGACCTCGCCATGTACCGGGCGAAGGTGCTGGGCAAGGGCCGGTACGAGATCTACGACCCCGTGATGCACGAGCTCGCCGTGGGCCGCCTCTCGCTCGAATCCAGGCTGCGGCGGGCCCTGCACGAGGAGGAGTTCGTCCTGCACTACCAGCCGATCGTCTCCCTCGACGACGGGGCGATGGTCGGGGTCGAGGCGCTGGTCCGGTGGCGCCGGTCGGAGTCGGAGCTGGTCTACCCGGACCAGTTCATCCCCGTGGCGGAGGAGACCGGCATCATCGTCTTCCTCGGCCTGTGGGTGCTGCGCGAGGCGTGCCGCACGATGGTCCGCTGGCAGCAGGAGTTCCCCCGCGACCCCGCCCTCACGGTGGCCGTCAACGTCTCCGCCCGCCAGTTCGCCCAGCACGACTTCGTCGAGCAGGTCAGCCGGGTCCTCGCGGAGACCGGCATCCGCCCCGGCACGGTCAAGCTCGAGATCACCGAGAGCGTGTCGATGATGGACACCGAATACACGGTCGAGATCCTCACCCAGCTCCAGCGCCTCGGCGTCTGCGTCAGCATCGACGACTTCGGCACCGGGTACTCGTCGCTCGCCTACCTGCACAGCTTCCCGATGGACACCCTCAAGATCGACAGGTCCTTCGTCGCCCAGCTCGACCGCGGCGAGCAGGGCCGGCAGATCGTGGGGACCATCATGAACCTGGCCCGCGACCTGAAGATCCGGGTCATCGCCGAGGGGGCCGAGACGTACGAGCATGTCGAGGAGCTGAAGACCTTGGGGTGCGACTTCGCGCAGGGCTACTACTTCTCCAGGCCCGTCGAGCCGGCCGTCATCTCCGGGCTGCTCGCGGCGGATCCCGAGCTGGCTGGGTCAGCCCGGGGATCCGAGTGCGACGCGCTGCCCGCCTGAGCGGAACCGCTGGATTGCGAGGCAGCCGCTTGGCAGCATAGGCGTCGAGCCCACGAGCAGGATCCCGTCAGCAACGAAGTGCGAACGCCGCCAAGGAGAAGCCATGACCGCCCCCGGCCCCGCCAGCCCCCACGCCGATCCCGCCGCCGACCCCGAGTGGTTCCGCAGCGCCGTCGTCTACCAGATCTACCCGCGCAGCTTCGCGGACTCCGACGGGGACGGGGTGGGAGACCTCCGCGGCATCATCGGCCGGCTGGACTACCTCGAGCGCCTCGGGATCGACGTCGTGTGGCTCTCCCCCGTCTACCGTTCCCCGCAGGACGACAACGGCTACGACATCAGCGACTACCGGGACATCGACCCGCTCTTCGGCTCCCTCGCCGACCTCGACGAGCTGATCGAGGGCCTGCACGCCCGCGGGAGGAAACTCGTCATGGACCTCGTGGTCAACCACACCTCCGACGAGCACCCCTGGTTCGCCGAGTCCCGCGCCTCGAAGGACTCGCCCAAGCGCGACTGGTACTGGTGGCGACCCGCCCGGCCCGGCCACGAACCCGGCACCCCGGGCGCGGAGCCGAACAACTGGGCCTCCTTCTTCTCCGGCCCCGCCTGGCAGTTCGAGGAGGCCACCGGCGAGTACTACCTCCACCTCTTCTCGAAGAAGCAGCCCGACCTGAACTGGGAGAACCCCGAGGTCCGCCAGGCCGTCTACGCGATGATGAACTGGTGGCTGGACCGCGGCGTGGACGGCTTCCGCATGGACGTCATCAACTTCATCTCTAAGGACCCCGTGCTCGCGGACAAGCCCCTCGGCGAGGGCGAGCTCTACAGCCACGACCGCAGCGGCTACGTCTGCGGCCCGCGCATCCACGAGTTCCTCCAGGAGATGCACGGTGAGGTCTTCGCCCACCGGGACGCCGGCCTGCTGACGGTCGGCGAGATGCCCAACGTCACGGTCGAGGACGCGGTCCTCTTCACCGACCCTGCCCGCGCCGAGCTGGACATGGTCTTCCAGTTCGAGCACGTGAACCTGGACCACGGCAACGGCAGCAAGTGGCAGCCGGGCATGCTCCGCCTCACCGACCTCAAGGCCTCGTTCAACCGGTGGCAGGAGGGCCTGGAGGAGCGGGGCTGGAACAGCCTCTACTGGGGCAACCACGACCAGCCGCGGATTGTCTCCCGCTTCGGCGACGACGGCGAGTACCGGGAGCTCTCGGCGAAGATGCTCGCCGGCGTCCTGCACCTGCACCGCGGCACCCCGTACGTCTACCAGGGCGAAGAGCTCGGCATGACCAACATGGCCTTCCCCGGGATCGACGCGCACCGGGACATCGAGGTCCTCAACCACTACCGCGAGGCCACCGGCGCGCTCGGCCTCGATCCGGTCCAGGTCCTCGAGGCCATCGCCCCGCTCAACCGGGACAATGCCCGCACCCCCGTCCAGTGGGACGCGGGCCCCAACGCAGGCTTCACCACGGGCACGCCGTGGATCGCGGTCAACCCGAACGCCGCGGCGATCAACGCCGCCGACCAGGTGGACCGCGACGACTCCGTCTTCGCCTTCTACCGGCAGCTCATCCGGCTCCGCCACGGGCTGCCGGTCATCGCGGACGGCGACTTCACCATGCTCCTGCCCGACCACGAGGCGGTCTACGCCTTCACCCGCCGCCTCGACGGGACCGAGCTGCTCGTCCTCGGCAACTTCTCCGGCGAGCCCCAGCGGGTGGACGTGGGCGACCCGACCTGGACCGCTGCCGAGGTGCTGCTCGGCAACTACCCCGACAGCCCGGGGCTGGACCTGCGGCCGTGGGAGTTCACCTGCCGCCTCCGCGCCCACGGCGGTTGAGCGGAGTCGAAACCTCCGGTGGCTGAACGGGCCGGAACCACGACGCCGGTGACGCGCGCCGCGCGGGGTGCGTCACCGGCGTCGTGCGCGGGTAAGGGGAGCGGGTTGCGGCCCTGTTGGGCCGGAGGCAATAATTTGTCTCGACCATCTAGCAGTACGGTTGTCGAGATGAATCTCTCGGCTTTCCCCAGTTGGCGCCAAGGCGCCGCTGCTAGCTTGTGCCGCGGTCAAGCAAGCCCTTCGACGAAAGGTGTCACCATGCGAGCCATCCAGATCGCCGCCGCCGGCGAGTCCCTCGAAGCCGTGGACCGCGACGTCCCCGAGGTCCCGCGCGGACACGTCCTCGTGCGCGTCTCGGCGTGCGGCGTCTGCCACAGCGACGTGATGGCGGGCGCCGGCCTGGCCTCGTCCTACCCGCGGATCCCCGGCCACGGGGTGGCCGGCACCGTCGAGACCGTCGGCGAGGGCGTGGAGCAGTGGGAGCCGGGCCAGCGCGTGGGCGTGGGCTGGTTCGGCGGCGCGTGCTTCGTGTGCGACGCCTGCCGCGACGGCGACTTCATCTCCTGCCGCGTCGGCAAGGTCACCGGGCTGACCTCGGACGGCGGGTACGCCGAGTTCGTCGTCGCCCCCGCGGACGCGCTCGCCGCCGTCCCGGACGGGCTCAGCGACGCCGAGGCCGCCCCGCTCATGTGCGCCGGCGTCACCACGTTCAACGGGCTCCGCGAGAGCGGCGCCCGCCCCGGCGACGTCGTGGCGGTCCTGGGCCTCGGCGGACTCGGCCACCTCGGCGTGCAGTTCGCGGCCCGCATGGGCTTCGAGACGGTCGCGATCGCCCGTGGCGCGGAGAAGGAGAAGTTCGCCCGCGAGCTCGGCGCGCACCACTACATCGACAGCACGGCGGACGACGTCGCGGGCTCGCTCGCGGCGCTCGGCGGCGCGAAGGTGGTGCTCGCCACCGTGACGGACGCGGAGGCGATGACCGCCACGATCGGCGGCCTCGCGCCGCGCGGGAAGCTCGTGGTGCTCGGCGTCCCGCAGGAGCCCCTCGCCGTCCACGCCGGGGCGATCATCGGCGGCAGCCAGGCCGTGGCCGGGCACGCGTCCGGGTCGGCCAAGGACTCCGAGGACACCCTCAGGTTCGCGGCCCTGACCGGCGTGCGCCCGCTCATCGAGACGTACCCGCTCGAGAAGGCGGCGGACGGGTTCGAGCGCATGATGTCCGGCAAGGCCCGCTTCCGAGTGGTCCTGACCGTCGACTGACGCCGGGCAGGAGGCGGCGTCCCTACCGGTGCGCCGCCTCCAGCTCTGCCGCGAAGTCCTCGGCGAACCGGCGCACGCCGTCCCACTCGGTGTACACGTAGTCGCGCGAGAGGTCGGTGCCCAGGTTCCCCGGCTTGCCCTCCACGATCCGCTTCATCATGTGCCGGCTGACGAAGTTGAGGTGCTTGTACGGCAGCCCGCCGCCGAACAGGGCGATCCTCTTGGGGAGCCAGCCCGTCTCCTCCTCGAACTTCTCGACGTAGCCCTCCGCCTCCTGCGTGTCGCCGCTGGCGGAGGAGAGGCTGACGGAGAAGAACGCCGAGGGCAGCCCGGTCAGCGCGTGGCGGTTGCCGCGGACGTAGTCGACCACGTGCTTGTCGTGCTTGCCCACGTGGACCGATCCGCCTACGATCACGCCGTCGTAGTCGATGAGCGCGGGGTCGGCGCTCTCCTTGACGTCGCAGGTGTCGACGTCGAGGCCCCTGCCGCGCAGGACCCCGGCGATGAAGTCGGCGATCTTCGCCGTCTGCCCTTCGTGCGTGCTGTAGGCCACCAGGACCTTGCTCATGCCGGCTCCTCCTCGGGCTGCGTTACCCCTCATCGTGCGCCGCCGGGCCCCCGGGCTGAAGTGCCCAAGGTCCCGCGGCGCCGCGCCCCGTGCGGCGGCTTGAACCCGTCCGGCCTCCGGTGTCCGATAGGGGCAGGCCCGTTCGTTGCAGGGGTGAGCGGCCGCCCGCGCCGGGCGCCACCGAACCACAGGAGATGATCCTCATGCAGTACCTGGTATCCGTCCTCAACGACACCAGCGACCTCGCCACCGACGAGGAGGCAGCCGCGATCGACGTCTTCAACGACCGGCTTCAGGCCGAGGGGCACTGGGTCTTGGCCGGCGGCCTCAGCGCGCCCGCCTCGGCCATCGTCATCGACAACCGCAACGGCGAGGCCGTGATGACCGACGGACCGTTCGTGGAGACCAAGGAGTGGATCGTGGGCTTCTGGATCATGGAGGCCCCTGACCTGGACGTGGCGCTCAGGCTCGCCGCCGAGGGCTCCAAGGCCTGCAACCGCAGGATCGAGGTCCGGCCGTTCCTGTGAGCGCCGCCGGCGGACGCGACCCGGGGGAGGCGCTCGCCCGGGCCCACCGCGAGGAGTGGGCCCGGGTGGTCGCCTCGCTGGCCCGGCGCTTCGGCGACCTCGACCTCGCCGAGGACGCGGCCGCCGAGGCGTTCGCGACCGCCGTCGAACGCTGGAGGGCCGACGGCGTGCCGCCCAACCCCGGCGCGTGGCTCACGACCACCGCGAACCGCAAGGCGATCGACCGGATCCGCCGCGAGAAGAAGCGCCCGCTGGTCGAGCGGAGCCGAAGCCGCCTGCTCGACGACAGGCCGCCCGACCCGCTCGGCGCGGTGGGCGACGACAGGCTCCGGCTCGTCTTCACCTGCTGCCACCCGGCGCTGGCGATGGAGGCCCGGGTGGCGCTCACGCTGCGGCTGGTCGGCGGCCTGACGGTGCCCGAGATCGCCCGCGCGTTCCTCGTGCAGGAGGGCGCGATGGCGCGCCGGATCACGCGCGCGAAGACCAAGATCGCCGACGCGCGCATCCCGTACCGCGTGCCCTCCGCCGAGGACCTCCCGGCCCGCGTCTCCGGCGTGCTCTCGGTCCTGTTCCTCGTCTTCAACGAGGGCTACCTCGCCACCGGGCCCGACGCCGATCCCGTGCGCCCGGCGCTCACTGCCGAGGCGATCCGGCTCGCCCGCCTCGTCCGGGAGCTCCTTCCGGACCACGGTGAGGCGGCCGGCCTGCTCGCGCTCATGCTCCTGACGGAGGCGCGCCGCCCCGCGCGGGTGGCGGCCGACGGCGCGCTGGTCCCCTTGGGCGAGCAGGACCGCTCCGCGTGGGATGCGGCGCTCATCGCCGAGGGGCACCGGCTGGTGCGGGAGCGACTGGCCTCGGGCGCGGCGCCGGGCCGGTACCAGCTCCTCGCGGCCGTCAACGCCGTGCACACCTCGGCCCGCACCGCGGCGGACACGGACTGGCGGCAGATCGTGGCCCTCTATGACCAGCTCGTCCGGCTCGACCCCTCCCCGGTGGTCGCGCTCAACCGGGCCGTGGCGGTCGCCGAGCTGGACGGACCCCAGCTGGGGCTCGCGCTCCTCGGGCCGCTGGGGGACGCCTTGGCCGGGTACCGGACCTACCACGCTGCCCGCGCCGAGCTGCTGCGCCGCCTGGGCCGGACTGCCGAGGCGCGCGCGGCGTACGAGTCGGCCCTCCAGCTGCCGGGCAACGCGGCGGAGACCGCCTACCTCACGCGGGCGGTGGAGCGGAATCGCGACGGTGGCTGAGCGGAGTCGGAACCCCGGCCGGACGATCGCGGTCGCGCACCCAGGTGACCACGTGGCGGGCGACCGCCACGAGCTCGTCCTGCCGGTACGCCTGCACGGCGGCGACGGCACGGCGGGACTCAGGGTCGTAGCTGTCCCATTCGTGGCGGAAGGAGAGGGTCTGCCCAGGGAACACCGGCCGGATGAAGCGGATGCGGTCGTAGCCGAGGGAGACGGGCGTGAGCCCTTCCGGACGTGCATCCTCGAGGGCACGGGCCGCGACGGCGGACATGAATCCGACGAGGAGCGCGCCGTGGATCTGCCGCGTGCCGAAGGGCGTGGCCCGCATGTACTCCTCGTCGGTGTGGTTGCTCGCGAAGTCGCCGGTGATCCCGGCGAACAGCACGAGGTCCGTCTCGGTGACGGTCTTGCGGAAGACCGCCACGTGGTCTGGATCGAACGGGGCCTGGTCCATGGGTCTCCTCCTGGTGGTGTCCTCGGGTGGTCAGCGCGTCGCCGGGCGCTACATGGTGAGGCCGCCCGATACGGAGAGCACCTGGCCGGTGGTGAAGCCTGCATCCCGGGAGGCGAGGTAGGCGACGGCGGCCGCGACCTCCTCGGCGCGTGCGGCCCTGCCCTTGGGCACGGCCCTGACGGTCCCGGCCATGACCTTGCCGGTGAGGCCGTCGGCCCCGAGCATGCCGGCGAGGAGCCCGGTGTCGGTGGGGCCGGGGGAGACGACGTTGATGGTGACGTCGGTCCTGGCCGTCTCGCGGGCCACTGACCGGGCGAGGCCGTGGAGGCCCGCGCGCGCCGCGGACGACGCGGCGTCGCCGAGGGTGCCGGCCTTGCCGCTGTCCGACCCCACCAGCACGATCCGGCCGAACCCGGCCTCGAGCATGACGGGCAGGACCGCGCGGACGAGGAGCATCGGGCCCACGAGCTCGGTGCGGACGATCTCCTCGAGGGTCGCCGCGTCCGTCGCCGTCAGGGGTGCCAGCGGGTGGCGGTGCCCGGCGGTGACCACGAGGGTGTCGATGCCGCCCAGGGCGGCGGCCGCGCTCCCGCCCGGCCCGACGACGTCGGCCACGGACGCTGGATCCGCCGCGTCGAGCGGCGCGGTTCCGGCCCAGGTGCCGGCCGGGAGCCGTGCGCCGAGGGCCGCCGCCCCCTCGTGGTCGCGGCGGTAGGTCCCGAAGATGCGGGCGCCCTCGCCCGCCAGCCGAGCGGCGACCGCGGCCCCGATGCCGCCCGTGCCCACGAGCAGGACCCTCCGGTCCGCGAAGGCTGGATCCTCGCGCGGCATCAGAACGCCGACCTCCCCGTGACCTTCCGCCCGATGAGGAGCGACTGGATGAACTCGGTGCCCTCGTAGGTGTGGACCACCTCCATGTCCGTGAGGTGGCGGGCCACGTGGAAGTCGAGGAGGAGGCCGTTGCCGCCGAGGAGGTCACGGGCCTGCTGGGCGATGGTGCGGGCCTTGTTCGAGGTGTGCATCTTCGCGATCGAGGCCATGGTTCCGCTCCACGTCCCGGCCTCCTGGAGCTCCGCCATGCGGAAGCAGATCAGCTGCATCGCGGTGAGCTCGGAGAGCATCGAGGCCAGGGTGGACTGGACGAGCTGGTAGTTCGCGATGGGGTGCCCGAACTGCTCGCGGACCTCGGTGTAGGCCACGGCGGCCTCGAAGCAGGCGACCGCGTGGCCCAGGGCCTCCCAGCTCGCGCCGCCACGGGTCGTGGCGAGCACCCGGGACGTATCGCGGAAGCTGTTCGCCCCGGGGAGCCGGTTCGCCTCCGGGACGCGCACGTTCTCGAAGGCGAGGTCCGCCTGGAGGATGGCGCGCTTGCCGATCTTGCCGTCGATGGTCCGGGCCGAGAACCCCGCGGGCAGGTTCTGCGGATCGCGCGGATCCTCGCGCTCGAGGACGAAGGCCTTCACCTCGCCGTCGGCCTCGTCGCGGGCCCAGACGACCGTCACGTGCGCCATCGAGCCGTTGCCGATCCAGCGCTTGGCTCCGTTGAGGATCCAGGAGTCCCCGTCGCGGCGCGCGGTGGTCTCGAGCTGCGCCGAGTCGGAGCCGTGGCGCGGCTCGGTGAGCGCGAACGCGCCGATCTTCTCGAGCCGGACCATGCCGGGGAGCCAGCGCTCCTTCTGCTCCTCGGAGCCGAGCAGGTTGATGGTGCCCATGGTCAGGTTGGCCTGGACGCCGAGGAACGTGTTCATCGACCCGTCGCCGCGGGCGAGCTCCACGGTGGCGAGACCGGCGGCCAGCCGGGAGAGGCCTGCGGCGCCATGCCCGTGGATCACCCCGCCCACGAGGCCAGTCGCGGCGAGGTCGGGCAGGAGCTCCCACGGGAACTCCGCGCGCTCCCAGTAGCCGTTGATCACGGGCAGCACCTTCGCGTCGACGAAGTCGCGCATGCGGGCCCGGGCGGCCGCGGCGTCGTCCGGCAGGTCCTCGGCGAGGAGGAGGTAGTCCGTGTCCCGCGGGACCGTGAGGCGCTCGCGGAGCGCCGCGAGGTACTCGTCCGTCTCGGCGAAGCCGGCCCTCGGCCCGGCGTCGAGCAGCTCATCCATACGTGTACCAGCCCTTCCCGGTCTTGCGGCCGAACTCGCCGGCCTCGTACTTGGCAGCCACGAGCGGATGGGGGAGGTCCTTCTCGTCCCCGGTCTGCGCGTAGGCGGCCTGGCGGATCAGGTAGGTGACGTCGAGGCCCACGAGGTCCATGAGCTCGAAGGGGCCCATCGGGTAGCCGAGCGCGTCCTTCGCCGCGATGTCGATGTCCTCGAGGGAGGCGACGCCGCCGGCGTACAGGGCGAGCGCCTCGTCCCGCACCGCGCCCATGAGCCGGTTCGCCACGAACCCCGGGATCTCGCGGTTGAGCAGCACTGGGGACTTGCCCATGGCCCGGGCCACCTCGGTGACGGTCGCGACGGTCTCGTCCGAGGTCTGCGGGTTCCGCACGATCTCCACGGCCTTCATGATGAGGGCCGGGTTGAAGAAGTGCAGGTTGCAGATTTTGTCGGGGCGTCCCGTCGCGTCGGCGACCGTCGATGAGGCCAGCGTCGAGGAGTTGGTCGCGAGGACAGCGTGCGCCGGCGCAAGGGCGTCGAGCTCGGCGAAGATGGACCGCTTGACGTCGAGCCGCTCGGTCGCCGCCTCGATCACGAGGTCCGCGTCCAGGGCCGCACCGGCCAGATCGGTGGTGAACGTGAGCCGCTCCCACGCGTCCGCGGCGTCGGCCGCCGTGAGCCGGCCCTTCGCGACCCGCCCGTCGAGCCAGCGGCGCATGTCCGCCTCCGCTGCCGCGGCGGCGTCGGCCCTCACGTCCCGCACCGCCGTCGTGAATCCCGCGACGGCCGCTGCCATGCCGATCTGGCGGCCCATCGCCCCCGACCCGACCACGAGGATCTTCCGCACGTCCACCGCGGTCACCGCCCCACGAATTCCGGCCGGCGCTTGGCAAGGAACGCCGCGGCGCCCTCGGCCTTGTCCTCGGTCGTGTACAGCAGCGTCTGCGCGAGCCGCTCGAGCAGCAGGCCGGTCTTCTGGTCCGTCTGGGCGCCCTGGCGGATCACCAGCTTGCCCAGCCGCACCGCGAGCGGGCCCTTGGACAGGATCGTGGCGGCGGTCGCGGCGGCAGTCGCCGCGAGCTCCTCGCGGGGCACGACGGCGGTCACGAGCCCGTAGCGCTCGGCCTCGGCCGCCGTCAGTGCCCGGCTCGTGAGGATCATCTCGACGGCGCGGCCCGTCCCGACGAGCCGGGTGAGGCGCTGGGTCCCGCCGGCGCCCGGGAGGACGCCGAGGGTGGCCTCGGGCAGCCCCATCTTTGCGCCGTCGGCGGCGATGCGGATGTCGCAGCTCATGGCGAGCTCGAGGCCCCCGCCCATCGCGACGCCGTTGATCGCGGCGATGGTCGGCTTGGGATACTCCTCGATGCGGTCGAAGAGCTTCTGCATCTGGGCGGCGAGCCCGTAGGCGAGGTCGTAGCCGGCGAGCTGGCCGATGTCGGCGCCGGCCACGAAGGCCTTCTCGCCGGCGCCGGTGAACACGACCGCGCCGACCGCGCCGTCGTCCTCCCACGCGTCCAGGACGGCTCCGATCTCGGAGAGCACGGCCTTGGAGAGGGCGTTGCGCACCTCTGGCCGATTGACCGTGATGGTGCCGACGGCGCCGTCGAGCGAGGCGGTGACGGTCTCCAGGGTTTCCACGGGCCTACCTCCCCGCTGCCTGGAAGGCACCGAGGCCGGTCAGCGCGCGGCCGAGGATGAGCTGGTGGACCTCGTCGGTGCCCTCGTACGTGCGCACCGACTCGAGGTTGTTGGCGTGCCGCAGCGGCGAGTAGTCGAGGGTGATGCCGTTGCCGCCGAGCATCTCGCGCGCCTCGCGGGCGATCTGGATGGCCTCGCGGCAGTTGTTGAGCTTGCCCACCGAGATCATGGTGGGGGAGAGGGTCCCGGCGTCCTTCGCGCGGCCGATCTGCAGCGCGAGGAGGTAGCCCTTGGTGATCTCCACGGCCATGTCCGCGAGCTTGGCCTGGGTCAGCTGGAAGGCGGCCAGCGGCTGGCCGAACTGGGTGCGCTCGGAGCTGTACCGCAGCACCTCCTCGAAGCTGTCCCGCGCGGCGCCCATGACGCCCCAGATGATCCCGTAGCGGGCCTCGTTGAGGCACGAGAAGGGGCCCTTGAGGCCGATCGCGCTGTCCGCCGGGAGGACCGCGTCCGCGGGCAGGCGCACGTCCTCGAGCGTGATGTCGCACTGCACGGACGCGCGCATCGAGAGCTTGGGCTCGATCGCCGTGGCCGTGAACCCCGGGGTGCCGGTGGGGACCACGAACCCGCGCACGCCGCGGGCGTCGCCGTGCTCGCCCGTCTGCGCCCAGATGATGGCGACGTCGGCGATCGTGGCGAGCCCGATCCACCGCTTGGCGCCGTTGAGCACCCAGTCCCCGCCGGGCTGCTGGACCGCCGTGGTGCGCATCGAGGCCGGGTCCGAGCCCGCCGTGGGCTCGGTGAGCCCGAAGCAGCCCACGGCGCGGCCGGCCGCCATCTCGGGCAGCCAGCGCTGCTTCTGCTCCTCGGATCCGTGCTTGTGGATCGCGGACATGGCGAGCGAGCCCTGGACCGAGACGAACGTGCGCAGCCCCGAGTCGCCGGCCTCGAGCTCGGAGGCGGCGAGGCCGTACATCACCGCGGAGCGCCCCGCGCAGCCGTAGCCGGTGAGGTGCATGCCGAGGAGGCCGAGCCTGGCGAGCTCGGGGATGATCTCCCGGGGGAAGACCGCCTGCTCGTACCACCCGGCGATGTTGGGGCGGATGTGTTCGTCGACGAGCCCCCGGACCGCGAGGGCGAGGTCCTTCTCCTCGGTGCTGAGCTGGCCGTCGAGGCCGGTGAGGTCGGCGGGGCCGAACACGGAACTGAGGGTGGTCATGGTGGTCACGCCGTGGCCTCCTGGCTGAACTCTTCCGACAGCTCCTGCCGGATCTTGTACTTCTGGATCTTGCCGCTCGGGGTCCGGGGCAGCTCGGGGACGACCTTGAGGATCTCGGGCCAGTACGGCTTGGCGAGCCCCTTGGCCTCGAGGAAGGCCCTGAGGTCCTCGAGCGTGAACGGGTCGGAGTCGTTGAGCTGGACGACGGCGCCGCCGATCTCCTGGAGGCGCGGGTGCGGGACGGCGACGAGTGCCACGGCGGCGACGCGCGGGTGCTCGTAGAGGACGTTCTCCACGTAGGCGACGGGGACGTTCTCGCCGCCGCGCATGATGATGTCCTTGGTGCGCCCTGCGAGCCGGACGTACGAGTCCTCGTCCTGGGTGCCCAGGTCGCCGGTGTCGAACCACTCGCCGTCGAACTCGCTGAGCGTGGTGTCGAGCTGCTCGAGGTAGCCGCGGAAGAGGAAGGAGCCGCGGATCTGGATGCGGCCCTCGGAGCCCGTGGGCACGGGCTCGCCGGCGTAGTCGACGAGGCGCAGCTCCATGCCGGGGAGCACGCGCCCGTCGGAGTCGAGGACCTTCTCGACCGGGTCCTCCGGGCTGCCCATGGTGACGAGGCAGCACTCGGTCTGGCCCCATCCGCCGAAGACGTTCAGGCCGGGGAGCTTCTCCTTGGCGGCGTGGACCACAGCGCGGGGGATCGGCGCTCCCATGCAGCAGAACCGGGCGAGGCTCGAGACGTCGTGGTCGGCAAGGTTGGGCGCGGTGAGGATGTCCTGGAGGAACGGCGTGGCGCCGGAGGTGTGCTGGATGCCGTGCTCCTCGACGAGTTCGACGAACTCCGCGGGCTGCCAGACCTCCTGGAAGACCCCCGTGGCGCCGAGCATGATCGGGAGCGCGACGCCGAACAGGTAGCCGGTGAGGTGGCCAAACGTCGAGGCCATGTGGATCACCGAGGTGCTGTCCATCCCGAGCCGGTCCGGCCAGGGCAGGGCGCCGGAGAGCACGGTGTTGTGGCTGTGCATGGCGCCCTTGGGCCGGCCGGTGGTCCCGGAGGTGAACATGACCAGCGCCAGGTCGTCCGGGTCGGGCCGGCGGCCGGCGGCCTCCGCGGCGGTGAGGCCGCGGACCCTGCCGCGCTCGGCCAGGTCGGCCCAGGAGAGGAAGCCGTCCGCGGCCGGCGCCGCGGGGCCCGTTCCGAGGACGACGGCGTGGCGCAGCTGGGGCAGCGAGCCGCGCAGCCGTCCGATCATCGCCACGTAGTCGAAGTTCCGGAACGTGTCCGGGATGAAGATGACCTTGGCCCGGGCCTTGCTCGCCATGTACTCGATCTCGCGGTCCCGGTAGATGGGGATAAGCGCGTTGGTCACCGCACCGACCCGCTCTGCGGCGAGGTGGGCGACGATCCACTCGTGCCGGTTGGGCAGCTGGATCGAGACCGTGTCACCCGCCTCGACGCCCAGGGAGATCAGGCCCGCGGCGATGGCCTCGACCTCGGCAGCCATCTCCCGGTACGTGGTGGGGCCGGCGGCGTCGATTGAGGCGATCTTGTCCGGGTCTGCCGCGACGGCGTCGTCGAAGTAGTCGAGGAGGAGACGGTTCTTCCAGTACCCCTTGGCGCGGAAGTCGGCCGCACCCTGTGGCAGCGGAAGCATCTCGAAGGGCGAGCTCATGGTGGTGTCCGTTCGGCTAGTGGAGGCGGGGGTGCGGCTCAGGCCATCGTGAGTCCACCGGAGACCGAGAGGGTCTGGCCGGTGATGTACGCCGCCTCGTCCGAGGCGAGGAAGGCGACGGCGTTGGCGAGGTCCTCGGGCTGGGCCAGGCGGCGCAGGGGGATGGCCTTCTCCAGCGCCGAGCGCAGCTTGGGGTTGTCGGCGCTGATCCCGGCGAAGAGGGGGGTGTCCGCGGGACCCGGGGACACGCAGTTCACGGTGAACCCCTGGCGGGCGGTCTCGCGGGCGAGGGTCTTGCTGAAGGAGATGATGCCGCCCTTCGCCGCGGAGTAGACGGCTTCTCCCGAGGACCCGACCCGGCCGGCGTCGGAGGCGATGTTCACGATCGTGGCGCGCTCCTGGTCCGCGACCGCGCGCAGGAAGGCCTGGCTGCAGTGCAGGGTGCCGTACAGGTTGATGGCGACGACGCGGTCCCAGTCCGCGACGTCGCTGTCCACGAACGGGCCGACCTTGTCCCAGCCGGCGTTGTTGACCAGCACATCGATCCGGCCGAACTCGGCGTGGACGGCACGGACCATCTCGTCGACCGACTCGCGGGAGGTGACGTCGGTCCGCACGCCGATGGACTGGTTCCCGAGCGCGGCGGCGGTCTCCTTCGCCGCGGGCTCGTTGAGGTCGCTCACCACCACGGTCGCGCGCTCGGCGGCGAGCTTGGTGGCGATGCCCTTGCCGATGCCGGAGGCTCCGCCGGTGACGATGGCGATCTTGTTCTCGAGCTTTCCCATGATTCTCCTTCGAAGAGGGGGCAGGTCAGGGCGCGTAGGCGCGGCCCGCGATGTTCCTGGCGATGATCATCTTCATGATCTGGGCGGTTCCGTCGCCGATCTGCAGGCCGAGGACGTCCCGGAGGCGCTGCTCGATCGGCTTGTCCGTCCGGTAGCCGAACTGGCCGTGGAGGAGGAGGCACGCGTTGATGACGTCGTAGGCGGTCTTGGGCGCCCACCACTTGCACATGGCGGCCTGGGCGGTGTGGGGCAGCCCGTTGTCCTTGAGCCAGAGTGTCTGGTGGCACAGGAGTCGGGCCGCGGCCAGGAGGGTCTCGTTCTCGGCGAGCGGGAAGGCGACCCCTTGGAAGGTGCTCAGCGGACGGTCGAAGGCGGCCCGGCCCTTGACGTACTCCCACGTCTCCTCGAGCGTGACGGCCGCGGTGCCGATGCACTGCAGTCCGATGAGCGCCCGGGAGAAGTCGAAGCCCTGCATGACCTGGGTGAAGCCCTGGCCCTCGGCGCCGAGCAGGTGCTCGTCGGGGATCCACGCCTCCGTGTAGTGCGCGTACCCTCGGGTCACGGCCTTCGTGCCCATGTCGTCGACGGCCTCGAGCTCCACGCCGTCGGCGGCCAGGTCGGTGACGAAGGCGCTGATGCCCCGGCCGCGGCCCTGCTCGGGGTTCGTCTTCGCGAAGACCACCGCGGCGTCCGCCTGGAGGGCGAAGGACATCGACTTCGTCCCGTTGAGCACCCAGCCGCCGCGTTCCCGCCGGGCGGTGAGGGAGGGGCTGCCGGCATCGGAGCCGGCGTTGGGCTCGGAGAGCCCGATCGCCACGATCCCCTCGCCGCTCGTGATCCGCGGGACCCAGTGCGCCGCGACCTGGGGCGCCGCATTGGCTGCGAGGATCTGGCCCACGAGGGAGCCGACCACCTGGACGTAGGCGACATTGAAGTCGCCGCGGGCGATCTCCTCCGTGATGAGGCCGGAGGTGAGGCGCTGCTCGCCGCGTCCGCCCAGCTCCTCCGGCAGCTCGGGGGCGATGAGGCCCCGGGCGCCCATCTCGCGGCGCACCTCCGGCTCGATGCGGCGCTCGGCCTCGCGCTGCCGGTAGCCGGGGGCGATCTGCCCGGCGACCTCGCGGGCTTCCTTGATGTACTGCTGCTGGGATTCCGTGACCGTGAAGTCCATGGATCGCTGCTCTTCTCTCGACGCTGAGGTGGGGCGGAAGCGGTGGGGGCTGCTAGTGGTACTGGACCTTGCTGGCGAAGTCGGGCGTGCGCTTCTCGGCGAAGGCGGCGGCGCCCTCGGCGCCCTCGGGCGAGGCGACGAACAGGTCGAGGGCGGACATCGCGAGGTTGCTCAGCCCGGCCTGGTGGTCGGTGTCGGCATTGAAGGACTGCTTGAGGAAGCGGAGCGCCGTGGGGCTCTTCGCGGCGATCTCGTCGGCCCAGGCCATCGCCTCGTCCATGAGCCGTTCCGGCTCGACCACCGTGTTGGCGAGGCCCCAGCGTTCGGCGGTGGCGGCGTCGTACTGGCGGCACAGGTACCAGATCTCGCGGGCCCGCTTCTCCCCGACGACGCGGGCGAGGTACGCCGAGCCGAACCCGGCGTCGAACGATCCGACGCGCGGGCCGGCCTGTCCGAACCGGGCCGTCGAGGAGGCGATCGTCAGGTCGCACAGGACGTGCAGCACGTGTCCGCCACCCACCGCGACGCCGTTGACGGCGGCGATGACGGGCTTCGGGATGTCGCGGATGAGCTTGTGGAGGTTCCCGATCTCGAACATCCCGGACTCGGTCGGCCCGTAGTCGCCGGTCTCGGCCCGCTGCTTGACGTCGCCGCCCGTGCAGAACGCCTTCTCCCCGGTGCCGGTGAGGATCACGGCCTGGACGCCGTGGTCGGCCCACGCGAGGCGGAAGGCCTTGATGAGCTCCTCGACCGTCCTGCCACGGAAGGCGTTGTAGCGCTCGGGCCGGTTGATGGTGATGATCGCGGCGGCGTTGCGGCGTTCGTAGAGGATGTCCTCGAAGGCGGGGACCGCGGGGGCGGTCGTGCTGCTGGGGGCGGTGGTCTGGCCGGTCATGGAACTGTCCTTTCAGGCGAGGGGGCCGAGGAGGTCGGAGTAGGCGGCCCGGTGTTCGGGCCGGACCACGGAGGAGAGGGCGAGGGCCGTGTGCTCGGCCACGTACTGCTCGTGGGTCATGAAGCGGCTGAAGTACCAGTGCTTGAGCGCCCAGAGATGGGCCGTCGTCAGGAGGCCGTAGGCCAGGACCCTCGGGTCCACGTCGCCGAGGAGCCCCGCGTCGATGGCCTCCCGGGCGGCGGCGATGAGCGGCTCGGCGCTCTCCACCTCCAGGGCCTTGATCCTCTCGCGGCCCTCGGGCTCGAGCGTCTTGGACTCCTGGTAGGCGAGAACGGCCGCATCCCGCAGCTCCTGCACCACTGAGCAGTAGCCGGCGAACGCCGCGGCGAGGCGGCGGACCGGGTCGGCCTCCTCCTGGACGGGCTCGGCGACGCGGAGGCTGAACTCGTTCAGCACATCCTCGATGACGGCCTGCACGAGCTCCTGCTTGTTGCCGAAGTAGCGGTAGATGAGCCCGACGCTCACGCCAGCCTCGTCCGCGACGTTCTGCATCGACACCGAGTGGGATCCGGCGCGGCCCAGGAGCCGGGCCGCGGCATTGAGCAGCTGCCTCCTCCGGGTGTCGACGAGGGCGGTGCGGGCCGCCACCGCGGCATCGCTGGTCTGCACAGGAGTCCTCCGTGTGAATTGCCGTTCAGAGTGAATGAAGATTCATTCACTCAGCTCAGTATGGTGATGCGCGCCACACGCGTCAAGGGTCTTCCACCGCCCGCAGGGCACCCGTCAGCAAAACCGACCGATAGTGTTCGGAAAAAGTTGCTTTACCTGATGGGATGGATCTCCGGATACTGTTCGGGGTCGATGTGGCCGGCGTCACGTTCAATGGGGAAGCCGCCGCCCGCGCAGACCGCGTAGTTCGTAAGGGTCCGAACCGCGGGCCCGGAGCACAGGTGGGAGTTCTCGATGAGTGGGCACAATCCTCAATCAGTGTGGCGCCGCAAGCCGCTGGAGGAGATGGAAGACGAGACCGGCAAGAGCGGGCTGTTCAGGAGCCTGGGGCTCTGGCAGCTCACGGCGATCGGCGTGGGCGGGATCATCGGCGTCGGCATCTTCTCCCTCGCCGGGCTCGTGGCGCACGGCGACGCCGACAACCCCGGGGTGGGCCCGGCGGTGCTGATCTCGTTCCTCGTCGCGGGCCTGGCCTCGGCCGCGGCGGCGCTCTCCTACGCGGAGTTCGCCGGCATGATCCCGCGCGCCGGGTCGGCGTACACCTACGGCTACGTGGCGCTGGGGGAGATCACCGGCTGGTTCATCGGCTGGGACCTGCTGCTCGAGTACATCGCCATCGTGGCGGTCGTGGCCATCGGCATCTCGGGCTACCTGGACGCGTTCCTGGGCGGCTTCGGCGTGCACCTGCCGGCGTGGATGGCCTCGACCGTGGATGAGGGCAAGGGCGGCCTCATCAACCTGCCGGCCATCCTCATCTGCCTGCTCGTGACGCTGATCCTCAGCCGCGGCACCAAGGCGTTCGGCCGCTTCGAGCTCGCGGTCGTGGCCATCAAGGTGGTCCTGATCCTGTTCATCGTGGGCCTGGGCATCTTCTACATCAACACCAACAACTACACCCCGTTCATGCCCAGCGGCTTCGGCCCGGTGATGAGCGGCGCCGCCACGGTCTTCTTCGCCGTGTTCGGCTACGACGCGATGAGCACCGCCGCCGAGGAAGCCACCGAGGGCAAGAAGCACATGCCCAAGGCGATCATCCTGTCCCTCATCATCGCGATGCTCCTCTACGTCGCCGCGACCCTCGTGCTGACCGGCATGCAGAACTACAAGGACATCGACCCCAAGGCCGGCTTCGCCTCCGCCTTCGCCGGGGTGGGCCTGCCGGTGATCGCGAGCATCATCTCGGTCTTCGCGGTGCTCTCCATCCTCACCGTCATGCTGACCTTCCTCCTCGGCGTGACCCGCGTCTGGTTCTCCATGAGCCGCGACGGCCTCCTGCCGAAGTGGTTCTCCAAGGTGGACCGCGGCGGCACCCCGCAGCGCGTCACGTGGATCGCGGGCCTGGGCTCCGCGTTCCTCGCCGGAGTCTTCCCGATCCGCGCCGTCGCCGACCTGACCAACATCGGCATCCTCGCCGCCTTCGTGGTGGTCTGCGTCTCCGTGATCGTGTTCCGCCGCACCAAGCCCCACGCCCCGCGCACCTTCCGCCTGCCGTGGATGCCGGTGGTGCCCGCCTTCGGCGTGCTGGCCTCGCTGTTCCTCATCTCCCAGCTGCACTGGGAGACCTGGCTGCGCTTCGTGGTCTGGCTCGCGATCGGGCTGGTCATCTACTTCACCTACGGGCGCAAGCACTCGCTCATGAACCCGGACAGCCCGCGGCACCAGGCCGAGGCGAGCCTGCGCGGCTGAGGCTCCCTCCCGGGGAGGCGGGCGGACGACGGCGGGCGCGCACCCGCCGTCGTCCGCCCGCCGCCGGGGGTGGCCGGGAAGCGTCCCGGCCGGCGGTCAGTCCGCCTCGTCCGTGGCCACCGAGTAGACGCCCTCGACGGCCCCGAGGGTCTGCACGATCCGCGACGGCGCGACGGCACCCACCAGTTCGAGCTCGACCTCGACGACCGGCGCCCCGCCTTCTTCCGGCTCCTCGCCCGGGGCGAGCCGGTGGAGGGGAGTGCCCTTCGTGCCGGCCACGGGCCGCACCTCGAACCCGTGGACGGCCAGGGACAGCTGGGTGCACGCGGTCAGGATCCGGCGCAGCGCGCCCGTGCGGTCCTCGTAGCGCACCCGGACCAGGTGCTCCCGGCCGGCCGTGAGGGCGGTCCGCTGCAGCACCAGCGGGTAGCCGAGCACCACCACGAAGTAGGCGACGGTGGTGGCGGCCGCCGGCACCAGCAGGCCCGCGCCGGCGGAGGACCCGATGGCCGCGGCGAGCCAGATCGACGCCGCCGTGGTGAGCCCGCGCACCTTGTTCCGCTGGACGAAGACCACTCCGGCCCCGACGAAGCCGATGCCGGAGACGATCTGGGCGGCCATGCGGGACGGGTCCAGGCCGACGAGCCCGGGCTGGAGCACATCCGAGAATCCGTACTTGCTCACGATCGTGAACAGGGCCGCGCCGGCTCCGACCAGGGTGTGGGTGCGCAGGCCGGCCGACTTCTGCCGGATCTCGCGCTCGAGGCCCACCGCGGTGGAGAGCACCAGCGCGGCCGCGAGGCAGAGGATCATCTGCCACAGGTCCATACGCGCCGTCAGCACTGCTTCTCACCCTTGGGATCGGACGTACCTCGGGCGCCGTGCCACGGCGTCCTCCTGAGGATTACCCGGCCCGAGCCGCGCCACACGGAGTCCGGCGGGGGATGGGCCGAGCGTCCGCCTAGGGCCTCAGCCCTGCGCGGCCTTCCACGCGCGCCCGGCCTCCATGAGGATCTGCCCCATGGCCGCCCCCGCGGGGGAGAGGCGCTCGCCGCGCCGGCGGGCGAGGACGATCCGGCGCGTCGGCGGGCGGGGGGAGACGGCGGTGATCACCGCGATGTCCTCGCGCAGGCTGTAGAGGGACAGCTGCGGGACGAGCGCGATGCCCATGCCGACGGCCACCATGGCCTGCGCCTCCTGGTAGCTGCGCGCCTCGAAGGAGACGAGCGGTGCGAAGCCTGCGGCCTCGCACGCCTCCTCGAGCACCGCCAGGACGTTGGGGGAGGTGCGGATGATCCAGGGCTCGTGCCGGAGGTCCTCCATCTGCACAGTGCGCCGCTGCGCGAGCTCGTGGCCCGCGGGCACCAGGAGCACGTTGGGCTCGCGGAAGATCAGCTCGGTGCTCGTCCCGGCGGTGTCCGAGGTGTCCTGCACCTCCCGCATCCACGTGATCGCGAGGTCGATCTCGCGCGCCTCGAGCAGGTGCCCGATCCCGGAGCGCTGGGCGCTGTGGATCCGCAGGTCCACGCGCGGGTGGCGCTCGCGGAACGCGGCGATGGCCGCGGGCAGGAAGGACTCCGTGACCGTGGGGATCGTGCCCAGGCGCAGCGTCCCGGTGCGCAGGCCGGCGATCTCCTCGAGCTCCTCGTGCGCGGCCTGCACCGCCCGCTCGATCTGCTCCGCGTGGCGCACCACTGCGCGCCCGGACTCGGTGAGCGTCACCCCGCGGGGGCGGCGCTCCACGAGCGGCTGGCCCGCTTCGTCCTCGAGCTGGCCGATCTGCTGTGAGACCGCCGAGACCGTGTAGTTCAGCCGCGCGGCCGCGGCCGTGAGCGACCCGGCCCGCGCGACCTCGACCAGCACCAGCATCCGCCGGATGTCCATCGCCATGCGTTCAGCCTACAGCAGTGCTTAAAGAGCCTTCAGAAACTTTAGCTGGTGCGGATTCAGCCGCGGTCCCACGATGAAGTGAGGAACAGCCCAAGAGCCTGAAGGAGTACACCGGTGGAGGAACTGAACGGGACCGTCGAGGTCGCGGCGGCGTGGGTGCGCGGAGGGACCAGCAAGTGCTGGATCTTCGCCGCCGAGGCCGTCGACGCCGCGCCGCTGGCCCTGGAGACGCTGCTGGAGAACGCGCTCGGCGCGGGCGACGCGCGGCAGATCGACGGCGTGGGCGGGGCGACGTCCACCACGTCCAAGATCGCGGTGGTCGCCCGCTCGGAGCACGCTGGGGCGGATGTGGACTACCTCTTCGGCCAGGTCGGCATCGCTGACCGCGTGGTGGAGTGGGGCAGCAACTGCGGCAACTGCGCCACCGCGGTGGGGCTCTACGCGGTCCAGGAGGGTCTGGTCCCGCTCGGCGCCGAGCAGACCACCGTCCGGCTCCGCAACGTCAACACCGGCGCCATCCTGCGCACCTCCGTCCCCACGCCCGGAGGCCGTGCCCCCGAGCGCGGCGACGCGCACGTGCCCGGCGTCGCCTCCGGCGGGATCCCCGTGGACCTCACCTTCGAGGGCCCGTTCACCCGGGACCGCGCGTTCCCCACCGGCCGCACGTCCGAGGCCGTCCGGGCGGGCGGCCGCACCGGCGAGGCCACCATTGTCAGCGCCGGCGCGCCCGCCCTGCTCCTCGACGCCGCGGGCCTCGGCCTCACCGGGGCCGAGGTCATCGCGGAGCTCACCGAGCGCGTGCCGATGCTCACCCCCTTCCGCGCCGAGGGCGCCGTGCTCCACGGCATCATCGCCCCCGGGGAGCCGGCGCCGAACGCGGTGCCGAAGACCGGCGTCGTGGGCCCCGCCCGCGACTACGTCGCCTCGGACGGATCCGCCGTGGCCGCGGGGGAGTACGACGTCTCCGTGCGCATGCTCTCCATGCACGCCCCGCACCCGGCGATCGGCCTCACCTCCGCCGTCGCGGTGGCCGTCGCCGCCGCGACCCCGGGGACGGTGGTCAGCCGCTACCTGCCGGCGGACACCCGCACGGTGCGGATCGGCACGGCGTCCGGCGTCGTCGAGGCCTCGTGGACCACCGCTCCGGACGGGACGGTCGAGGCCGTGTCGCTCCACCGCGCCGCCCGCCGCCTCGCCACGGCGGTGCTGCACGTGCCGACCGCCGGCGCCGCCGGCCAGCCGGTAGCCCCAGCGGAAGGAGCCCAGCACCGCCCCGCCGCGGCGCCCCTCGCCGTCCCGGCCTGACCGGCCTTCCTGACCCGCACCACTGGCGCAGCCCACCCCGGGCTGCTTCCATCAAACTGAACGCTTCTATCAAGGAGGATAGAGTTGCTCACCGCATCTTCGGCGGCCGCCCGCGTGGACCGCCTGCCCATCACCAGAGCGCACAAGATTGCGCTCGTCACCCTGGCCTTCGTGTTCCTCTTCGAGTTCGGGGACCTGAACACCTTCGCCTACGTGGCCCCGGCCCTCGTCAAGCACCTCGCGTTCTCCGTCCAGGACGTCGCCACGGTCACCTCGGCGGCCTTCCTCGGCATGGCCATCGGCGCGATCTTCGGCGGCCGCATCTCCGACCTGATCGGCCGCAAGCGGGCCCTTCTCTTCTCGACGCTGATGTTCTCGACGTTCTCGCTCGTCAACGCCGCCGGGATCAACGTGCCCACGTTCTTCCTCTTCCGCTTCCTCACCGGCGTGGGCCTCTCCGCCATGGTCGTGGCCGCCACCACCTACATCTCCGAGGTGATGCCGGGGGCGCGCCGCGGCCGCATGCAGGCCGCCGTCATGGCCGTGGGGCTGGCCGGCATCCCGGCGATGTCCTTCTTCGCCCGCGCCATCGTCCCGCTCGGCCACGACACGTGGCGCTGGGTGTTCGTGCTCGGCAGCCTGGCCCTGTTCGCGGTCCCCGCGCTCCTCGTCCTCCCCGAGAGCCCGCGCTGGCTCGTCCACCGCAACCGCCTCGACGCCGCCGAGGCCTCGCTCGCCCGGCTCGAGGCCGGCGCCGGGCAGCTCCCGCCGCTCGCCGCCGTCCCGGAGCGGACGACGCCGGCCGGTGCCGCGGGCGCGTCCAGCTACCGCGCGCTGTTCACCGGCAAGACGGGCCGGACCACGCTCTTCCTCGCCGTGGTGTGGATCTTCCAGACCCTGGGCTTCTACGGGTTCGTGGCCTGGGTGCCGACGCTGCTGGCCCAGCACGGCTTCAGCGTGGCCGAGTCGCTCGGGTTCTCCGCGCTGACCACCATCGGCGCCGTCCCCGGTGCCCTGCTGGCGTGGCCGGTGACGGACAGGTTCGGGCGGAAGCTGCCGATCGTCGTCGTCAGCCTCGCCACCGCGGCGAGCGGCCTCGCCTACGGGCTGACGTTCAACCCCGTGGCCATCGTGGTGTTCGGCTTCTGCGTGAACCTGCTCATCCAGACCTTCGCGACCCTGCTCTACACCTACAGCCCCGAGCTGTTCCCCACCGCCCTCCGCAACGCCGGGCACGGCCTCGTGTACGGCACCGGGCGCCTGGCGAACATCTTCGGGCCGATGATCGTGGCCGCGATCTTCTCCTCCTTCGGCTACCAGGCGGTGTTCGTCTACATCGCCGCGTGCTGGCTGATCGTCGCGGTGGCCGTGGCCGTCTTCGGCCCGCGCACCGGCCGGCGGCCGCTCGAGGAGGTCTCCGAGGAGGGCGTGGGCCTCCCCGGCTCCGCGGCCCCCGTTCGCGCGGAGTCCTCGCCCGCCTAGGGCCAGGCACCCCCGCCCCCACCCGAAAGCACCGCCCCACCCGGATAGAACGGAACATCTCTGTGACTGAGTCGAACCTGCCCCGCACCCAGGCCAAGGCAGCGGACGTGATCGTGGTCGGGGGCGGCAACGCCGCCTTCACCGCGGCCCACGCCGCCGCCATGCGGGGCCGAAAGGTCCTCCTGCTCGAGAAGGCGCCCCGCGAGCTCTTCGGCGGCAACAGCTACTACACCGCCGGTGCCACCCGGATCGCCCACGCTGGGCTGCCGGACCTGGTGGACTTCATCGAGCCGGACGGTCGGCACGCGGTCACCGAGGTCCCCCCGTACAGCGAGGCCGACTACGTGCAGGACATGGAGAAGGTCACCGATGGGCGCAACGACCCGGCCCTGACCGAGGTGCTCGCCGCCGAGGCCGCGCCCGGCCTGCGCTGGCTGCACTCCCTGGGCCTGAAGTACCGGCTCATGTACGAGCGGCAGGCCTACGAGCGCGCCGACGGCACGTACCTCTTCTGGGGCGGGCTGCACGTGGGCAACGTGGGCGGCGGCGAGGGCCTCATGCAGGACCACCTCGCGGTCGCGCAGCGGCTCGGCGCCGAGGTGCGGTTCGGGCAGGACGTGGTGGGGCTCGTGAGCGAGGGCGGCGCCGTGGTAGGCGTGACCGTCCGCGAGGCGGACGGCACTGAGGTGCAGCTGCGCGCCGACTCGGTGGTCCTCGGCGCGGGCGGCTTCGAGGCCAGCCGGGAGCTGCGCGCCGAGCACCTCGGGCCCGGCTGGGAGAACGCCAAGGTGCGCGGCACCCCGTTCAACACCGGCCAGATGCTCACCGCGGCCCTCGAGCTCGGCGCGGGCCGGGCGGGGGACTGGGCCACGTGCCACTCCACCCAGTGGGACGCGTTCACGCCCGGCAACGAGTCCAACCGCGAGCTGACCAACCGGCTCACGCGCCAGAGCTACCCGCTGGGCATTATCGTCAACGCCCAGGGGGAGCGGTTCGTGGACGAGGGGGAGGACTTCCGCAACTACACCTACGCCAAGCTGGGCAGAGCGGTGCTCGAGCAGCCGGGCTCGGTGGCTTACCAGATCTTCGACGCGGCCCTGCGGCCCATGCTGCGCTCCGAGGAGTACGACATGCCGGGCGTCTCGGTCGAGACCGCTCCCACGCTCGAGGCGCTCGCGGAGCGGATCGGGGTGGACCCGGAGTCGCTGGCCAAGACGGTCAACGACTACAACACCTCGATCGACCTCTCCGTCCCCTTCGACCCCAACGTCAAGGACGGCCGCCGCGCCCGCACCACCCCGGTCAAGAGCAACTGGGCCACACCGCTCACTGAGGGCCCGTTCTACGCCTACCCGGTCACGTGCGGCATCACGTTCACGTTCGGCGGGCTGAAGTCGGACACCCACGGCCGGGTCCTGGACCCCGCGGGCGAGCCGATCGAGGGCCTGTTCGCGTGCGGGGAGATGCTCGGCGGCCTGTTCGCGGGCAACTACCCGGGCGGGTCCGGCCTCGCGGCCGGGGTCGTGTTCGGCCGGCGGGCGGGCTCGCTCGCCTGAGTTCTCGCTCATGTTGGGGGGCGGACGACGGCGGGTGGGGGCCCGCCGTCGTCCGCTTGCGTTGCCGGGTGGCGCCGATCGGACCCCCGGTGGCCCCATCTGATGCCGGGGACCAAGACCCGTCAGGTAGGGGTGCTAGGGACAGTCCAGTCGAAGTCCCGGGGGCGCAGGTCCTTGTCCTCGGGATCGAAATCAATGATGCCGAATTCGCCCGCTTCGAGGTCTACCTCCCCATTCACTAGGCGCATACCGGACCACACGCCCATCCTGCACTGCCCAGGATGCTGGCGGGCGTGATCAACTTCGTTGCGAGTGACGATGACGGAATTGCCTTGGCTCTGCGTGCCCTTTGCCTCGAGGTAGATCTTCTCCGCGCCCTTCACAGCAACGGCATCATAGGGACGGTTCTGCCGAGTGTCCGTGACGGTCCAACCTTCGTCACGGTAGACGCTCATCAGGCGGTCCTGCGCGGCATTCTCGATCTCTTTGCGGACTGCTGCGTCCATCTGGAGTCCTTGGCCTCGCGCACCGGGTTCATCCAAGACCTCCGACAAGTCGGAGTTTGCTGAGTCTGCTGGCTCGGGAATCTCGGGGTCCGGGTCGTAGGTGAACCGCCTGGCCGGTTTAACGGGGCTCCCGATCAATGCTTCGTGGACGGGGTGTCCGGGTGATAGGGGGTGGCCGAGGAGCGCCTTCTTTCGTTGCCCTTTTGAGTTCGCGGCGAGGATCTCGTGGTTGGGGCGGTGGAGTTCTGCGACCAGGATGATGCGGCCCTGGTAGCTCAAGGCTGCCCATTTTTCTTCTGAGACGCGGTCCCCGTTCGGGTCCCAGTCGCCGCGATTGTTCTCCCAGAGTTCTTGAGGTGTTGCGTCGGGGTCGTAGCCGTACCAGTCACGCCCGAGCGGGTCATCGCTGTCGGCAGTCTGCCGTTCGATGATCCTGATGTTGAAGACCATGAATCGAGTATCGCGGACCGTACCTGCGCGCGGCGCTGAGGGGCGTCTCTCCTGCGCCCTACAAAATGGACGCAACGATCATCTGCAGCGGCGGCTACGTGTGGCCGGGGGGCAGTCCGCCACGGCTGCCAGGGCATCGCCAATTAGCCATGGGTCGCACGTCGGAGCGGTGCGCCACGTCACGTTGTAGCGTTCGGCCCACAGAGCGGCAGCGCGCGTGGTGGATTCCCTACAAAACGGACGCGGACCGAGCTTCGTAGCCTTCTTCCAGCACGCTTTCCCGGACCTGCTGGAGGAACCATGAGCAACCCGACGACGCCCGCCCCCGCGCCCCACCGCCCGGCCGAGAGCCCCCGCAAGCCCCGCCGGATGTGGGACTCGCAGTCACTGGCCCTCGTCTCCGTGTTCGCTGCGCTCATCGCGGCCTCGGCTGTGGTCCCGGGCATCCCGGTGGGCAGCTTCGGGGTGCCGATCACGCTGCAGACCTTTGCGATCATGCTCACCGGCCTGGTCCTCGGCGGGGCCCGCGGCGCCGCCGCGGTGGGGCTCTACCTCGTCGTGGCGTTCGCCGGACTGCCGATCTTCTCCGGCGGCCGGGCGGGGCTGCAGGTCATGGCCGGCGGGTCCGCCGGGTACATCGTCGGGTTCGTCCTCGCCGCGTTCCTCGTGGGTGTCGCCGCCGAGCAGGTCATCCGGCGCATCTCGGCCAAGCGCCGGGCGGTGTGGTTCTTCCTCGCCGCGGCCGTGGTCACCGTGGTCGCCTCGCACCTGCCGGGCGTGCTGGGCATGATGCTCAACCTCAAGCTCTCCTGGCAGGCGGCCTTCGCCGCGGACCTCGTCTTCTACCCGGGCGACCTCCTCAAGGACGCCGTCGCGGCGGTCGCCGCGGTGGCCGTGCACCGGGCGTTCCCGGACGTGCTCGTGCGCCGGGTCAAGTGAGGCGAGTGAAGTGAGCGGGGGAGTGCGGGGCGTGCGGGTGTTCGGCGCCACCGTGGACGATGAGACCCGGTGCGTCCACTACCGCACCGAGGTGGACGTGGTGGCGATGAAGTTCGCCTGCTGCGGGCGGTACTACCCGTGCCACCTCTGCCACGCGGAGGACGCGGACCACGAGGCGCTGACTTGGCCGCCGGAGCAGTGGTCGGAGCCGGCAGTTCTGTGCGGGGTCTGCAAGGGCGAGATGGCCATCGAGGACTATCTGGCGACCGCGTCGTGCCCGAGCTGCGGCGCTCTGTTCAACGAGCGGTGCGCGGCGCACCGGCACCTGTACTTCGGGTGAGGCGACGCGGACGACGGCGGGTGCGCCCCCGCCGTCGTCCGCTCGCCAGTTCTGTCGGTGGGGTGTGCTCTGATGAGCCCATGACGAGGAATTCACGCTGTGTCCCCAGTGCTGGTGCCGCGGGCGGCCGACCGCCCTGCGTCCGGGAGTCACCCGGATGACCGGCGGTCCTACCGTGAAAGGACACCAGCATGAACAGCGTGTGGCACATCTCGGCGGACATCCGTCTCCTCCCCGTTCCTGGCGATCCCTCGCCGAGCCCGGTGGAGAGGGTCATGGCCGTCATGGGGCCGCTGACGGAGGCTGGGGCTGAGACGTTCAGCTTCTCGCCTGACTCCGAGATGCCTGAGATCGGCGTCGGCTTCAGCCTGGATGCCGAGGCCTTTGAGGACGCCTGGAGCTTCGCCCCCTGGGTGGTCGAGCTCCTCGGCGACCTCGCCGGTCCGGCGGAGGTCATTGGCCTGCGCGTCTGTGACGATGCACGGTGGCGCAGCGAGACTGACGGCACCGGCGGGAAGCGTGGCCTGCTGAACCGCATCTGGCCGCCGACGAGGTGGTTCAGCGGCGCGTAGGCGCAGCGTGCCCGGACCTCCTTCCTGACCGCGTGATGAGTGGTGGTTCCCAGCCGAAGGGCGAGGAACCACCACTCATCTCAGCGGTGCGCGTCGTGCGCGAACGGCGGCGCTGCCGGGCGGCGAGCTCCGAGAGCTGGCCCGTGTCGCGTTCAGCGCCGTGTAATGTGCCACCGAGGTCTCGAGAAGCATGCGGCGGTCGATCAGTCGGTGGACCTCGGTGGATCCCGAAGTCGGCATCATGGGTCACGCAGCGCACCTTGATGCGGGTTCTCTGCGACGAAAGTGAGGTCAGCCATGCCGCGACAACTTCCCCTGGTGGCCGTTCAGGCGCCCCCGCGTCAGATCGGCAGCCCATTGGGGGGCTTCGCCGACGAAGCCCGCAGCGTGCTCGAGCTCCACCCGGAGGCCAAGCTCCTGGTCTTTCCCGAACTCCATCTCTTCGGCGACGGAACACCCGACCTCCAGCGGACCGAGGTCCTGCGGTCGGCGGCCGAGCCCCTCGGCGGTCCGCGGGTCCACGCACTGCGCCAGCTCGCGCAGGATCTCGGTGTCTGGCTCGTCCCCGGCAGCGTGTGCGAGCTCGGCCCCCACGGCCAGCTGTACAACACCCAGATCGTCCTCTCACCCGAGGGACATCTCGCCGGAAGCTACCGCAAGGTCTTCCCGTGGCGCCCGCACGAGCCCTACGACCCCGGCGACCGGTTCGTCGTCGTCGACCTGCCGGGTATTGGGCGGGTCGGGCTGAACATCTGCTACGACGCCTGGTTCCCCGAGACCTCGCGCCAGCTCGCGTGGATGGGTGCGGAGGTGATCCTCAATGTCGTCAAGACGACAACGCCGGACCGGGCCCAGGAGCTGGTTCTCGCCCGGGCCAACGCGATCGTCAACCAGGTATTCATCGTGAGCGTCAACTGCGCCGGGCCCACTGGCCAAGGCCGCAGCATCGTGGTCGATCCCGAAGGCATTGTCCTCGCGGAAGCTCCGGACGCAGCCCCCGCGCTGATGGCCGTAGATCTGGATCTGGCCGCCGTTGGCCGCGTCCGGACGCACGGCACTGCCGGGGTAAACCGCATGTGGTCCCAGTTCCGGCCCGGCGAGCAGCCGATCGAGCTTCCGATGTACCAGGGCCGGATCAATCCGGATACGTGGACTCCCAGTGCCCCGTGACACTCTTGGGTGCCTTCCTCAAGGGAGCTTGAGACCGAGCCTCACCTCGAGCAGGCGTCTCCCGAGGGTTTCTGCGGCGAAGTCATTTTACATGTCAAATACCAATATGATCTGCTGTCCCAAGACGCATTCCCACAAGCCCCCAGCGGCCTTCTGAAGTGAATGCGGAAAGTTCGATCTTAGGGGCAGTATGAAAAAGGTTCTGGCAGCCGTCGCGCTGAGCGCATTGGCCTTGACGGGATGTTCGGCGCACCCGACCGCTTCGGTCGGGAACGCTGCCTCGGCGAGTCCGAGCGCGACCGCGACGACCGCATGTCCTTCACCGATGCCGACCATCACAGTGACGGTCAAGGCCACGCCGGCTTCAACCGATTCCTCGGTCGAGCCTTCGGCTACCTCGACTCCGGAAGCGACGTCCTTGGGTTGCCCGACTTCGACCGCGACCGTGGTGGCTGCGCTCTACTCAGACGGTGACGCCTGCACCAACGTGGGGGAGCGGTACACCCTGGCAGGGGCGGATCTGGCCTGCACGAAGGACCGCGACGGTTCGATCGTGTGGATGACCAAGTCCAAGGCCGACAAGCTCACTGCCGATCTCGCCGCGGAGAAGGCCGCAGCTGACGCGAAGGCCGCGGCCGATGCCAAGGCTGCTGCTGATGCGAAGGCGGCAGCCGATGCCAAGGCTGCTGCTGACGCGCAGGCTGGTGCTGACGCGCAGGCGGCTGCTGACGCGCAAGCGGCCGCCCAGCAGGCAGCTCAGCAGCAGCAGGCCTCGCCGGCGGGAGCTACGGCACTGTGCGTGGACGGCACGTACTCGTATTCGGCAAACCACAGTGGAACGTGTTCGCACCATCATGGAGTCGCTGTCTGGTACAAGTAGCTCCGCGGCTCGTTGGGTGGGGGCTGAGAGGCTGAACCGTAGACGCGCGAACAGGCCGTCCTCAGGAAGACGTCAGAACGGGACCTGCGGGCGCACCGCCGAGCAGAATAGGGCCGCCCACTCAGCCGCCACCCGGGGGACCACTCATGCTGCACCTGCACCGCCCGCGCCAAAGCGCCAAGAGCCCGCTCGCCCTCTCCGCCGACCTCGTCTTCTACCCGGGCGCCCGCTCGGCGTTGCGCTTGAGAACCGCGAGCATGCGGGCCTGCATGACCCACACGATCGGCGGGAAGATCCACTGCGAGAGCAGCCAGCCCGCTGCTCGCGGCCGGAAGGTCTCGTAGCCGCCGATCACGAGGCGCGTCCTGCCGCCAGTAAGCTCCTTGAGCTGGAAGCCCCAGAGGCCTTCCGTGTAGGCCGAGGGGCGAGGCTGCGCGGGGTCGAGCGGCCTGCCCATAAGGTCGCTGAGCCCGTGGAGCCCGAGGAAGCGGTTCGGCTCGAGGGCGGCGACGGTCCAGGCATCCACCGCTCCGTAGCGCTTGGTCCAGTACTTGACGGTGTCGCCGAGCTTGAGGTCCTGCCACTCAGGATGGATCCGGTCGGCGCTCGGGCGGCCGCCGTTGTCGAGCCGGTCCCACGAGTACCAGCCGCCGCGGTCGCCCCCGAGCTGGACGAGCCAGGGCCAGACGGCCTCGGGCGGTGCATCGATCGTCACGGCCATCGTCGCGCCCCGCTCGCCGTCGGGGACGATGTCCGCCCCCGGGTAGGGGCCGGTGACCTCGTCAGGGGTCGCGCCCCAATGCCTGAACACGGGGCGGAGGGCTGCGAGGCAGGCGATGGCCGCCACGGTGGACGCGCCGAAGGCGGTGAGCACCTTCTTCATGCGTCCAGCGTCCCGAGCGACCACGGGGCCCGCAAGGGGACAACGTCACCGCATGGTGCAGTGCCGTCTAAAGGCCGCAGCTGCCTCCGGCCCGCGAGCCACGGCGCGCCCTCGCGACTCGTTCCACCAGCGAGGTGAATGCTGCTGCTGTGCACGACAACCCCCCACTCATGACCCGCAGGCGGACGACGGCGGGCGCGCACCCGCCGTCGTCCGCGCGCCTGAGGAGGGGCGCCTCAGGCCGTGGCTGGTGCCGTCTCGAGCTCGCCCTCCGACGTCTCGGCGCGGGCACCCCTCACCAGGAGCGTGGCGAGGCCAGCCACGACGAGCGGCACCGCGAGTGAGGCGAAGTACCCGGACGGACCGAGGCCCGTGAGCAGCAGGCCGCCGAGCGCGGAGCCGACGATCGAGCCGAGCCGGCCGATCCCGATGCCCCAGCCGGTTGCGGTGGCGCGGAGCTGGGTGGGGTAGGCGTTGGCGATGAGGTAGTTCAGGGCGAGCTGCTGGCCGCCGATGCCGAATCCGGCGAGGCCGATGAGTGTGAACACGAGTCCGAAGTTCCTCCCTGCGGCGCCGAGCCCGAGGGCGACGAGGATGCCGGCGCCGAACATGCCCAGCAGGAGGGTGCGTGCGTTGGCCCGCGGGAGGACCGCGGAGAGCGGGACGGCGAACAGGATGAAGGCGCCGTTGACGGTCACCGTGCCCAGAGCGGCGGTGCCGGCGTCGAGCCCGAGGCCCTTGAGCGCCGTCGGCATCCAGAGGAGCAGCAGGTACCAGGCGATCCAGTTGAAGAGGTAGGTCGCCCAGACAGCGACGGTCGCGGTGCGGTAGGCGGGGGAGAGGAGCGCGGCGACGGAGCCGCGCTTCTCCCCGGCGTCCTCGACCGTGAGCTGCATGGCGTCCGGGACGGCTCGCCCGGTGGTGCGGGCGATGAGCGCGCGGGCGCGCCGGTCGCCCTCGGGCGTGCCCTTGGCGACGAGGAAGGCGGGTGATTCGGGCAGGAGGGCGATCACGGCGGCCAGGAGCACCACGGGGAGGGCGCCGCCGATGAGGAAGATGCCGCGCCAGCCAACGGCCGGGAGCCACGCCGCGGCGACGAGGCCCCCGATCATCGCCCCGCCGGGCAGGCCGAGGAGCACGAGCGTCATGAGGAAGCCGCGGCGCCGGCGGGGGCTGAATTCGGCCGTCAGGGCGAGCAGGGCCGGCGTGGCGCCGCCCATGCCGAGGCCGATGAGGAAGCGGAGCGCCACCACCTGCCACGCGGTAGCGGCGAAGGCGCCCGCCAGCGAGAACGCGCCGAAGAGGGCCAGCGCCACGAGGATGGTGCGCTTGCGGCCGATCCGGTCCCCGAACGTCCCGAGCGTCATCGCCCCGATCGCCATCCCGATGGTGCTCGCGGTGATGACCCACGTCATGTCGGTTGCGGAGAGCTTGAACTCGCCGGCGATGGCGGTGCCGATGAAGGCGATCGACTGCGTGTCGAACCCATCGAGCAGTGCGACCACGAAGCACAGGGCCACCGCGGTCCAGCGCCACGGCCCCATGCGGGGATGGTCCATCGCGTCCTGGACGCTCAGGGTCTGTCTGGTCATCGTTGACTCCTCACAGCGGGGTGCGCGGAGGACGACGGCGTCCCCCGGGTTTGGCCTGCTGTGCGAGGCTATGCGCGGGGCTGGGGCGGAGAGAAATACCTGTTTTGGCGCGATTGAGACGGGGCGGGAATGGGTGATCGTCGCCCATGGCGCTGGCTCTTTTCGTTCCGCGCACCTGTGCCTTCGACGTGTCGGAGTGCTCGCTCGGACAAGCTGTTGGCGAGCAGTCCCAAGAGCGCCGGCCCACCGGCGTACCTGTGTTGCGGGGGCCTGACCGCCCCCGGAAACGAATGCCAAGTCGTCGCCGCGAGCTCGGTCGAGCGAGCTGGCGTGCGGCGCCGGTGTGACGACGACGAACGCACGCGGGACCTACGCCGCCGTCGACGCCCCGAGCAGCCCCGACAGCGCGGCCGCGGAGGCCTTCAGGTCGGTGATGTGCCGGCCCTCCGCCGAGGTGTCCAGCACCCCGACCGGCGCAACGAGGGCCAGGGTCGCGATAACGCTGCCGCCGGCGTCGAAGACGGGCGCGGCGACCGCCGCGACCCCGTCGATCACCGCCTCGCTCACCGCGAACCCGACGGCCAGGGCCTCGGCGAGCTTCCGCTCCACCTCGCCCCGCGCCGTCCCGAGCTTCGCCAGCGCCCGCTCCCGCACGGCCGGCGAGCCCCACGCGAGGAACGCCAGCCCCTGGGCGGACTGCGGGCCGAGCGGTGCCCCGATCCGCACCGTCATGTTCACGGACTTCCCGGCCGGCTCCTTGGACGCCACGGCCACGGCGCTGGAGCCCGTCCAGAGCCCCAGCACAGCGGTCTGGCCAGTGAGCTCGGCGAGCGTGGCGAGGAGCGGCTCGGCCACGTCGATGATCTTGGGCCCGGTCAGCATCGAGGCGGCGATGCCCATGATGAGGGGCCCGGGCCGGTAGTCGTTGTCGTTGATCCGCTGCAGGAACCCCTCGGAGGCGAGCGACTGGAGGTAGCGGTGGGCGGAGGTCCGCCCGATCCCGAGCTCCTCGGCGACGTCGTTGATGCGCACCTCGGTGCGGTCGGAGCTGAACATCCGCAGGATCTGCGCGCTCCGGCTCACCACCTGCAGACCGCCCGCCGGCGCGGCATCGTCCCTCTCCGTTGGCATAGCCCACACTCTAGCCCGTGCCACGGCCCGCACCGGCGCGGCCGTCACGGCTGACGCTCTGATGCGATCGTGTGCTCGGCGAGGTTGCGATCCTTCGTCTCGGGCCCCCACAGCGCACCCACGATGAGGCAGATCCCGCCGACGGCGAGCAGCACCGTGGGCGCGAGCTTGAGCGGCATGAGCCCGGAGAGCGCGGCCATGTAGAAGGCGTAGAACGAGGGGATGATGAGCGCCAGGGAGTAGCCGACGCCGTAGCCCGTCGCGCGGATCTCCACGGGGAACCGCTCGGACATGTAGGCCCCGATGGCCCCGAAGGCCGGCACTCCCAGGAGCGCGATCGCGGCGACGGCCACGGTCGCGGCCCAGAAGCCCCTGACCGCCCCGGAGGCGAAGAGCACGAACAGCGGGATCGCCAGCAGCGAGCCGACGCCGCACAGGACGAAGAACGCCCGGCGCCCGATGCGCTGGGAGAGCATCCCGAACAGCGGGTACGCCACGGTCACCACGGCGAACGCGATGATCATCAGGGTCGAGGTCTGCACCGCGGTGAGCCCGGTGGTGGAGGCGATGGTGGGCGGGAGGATCACGATCGAGGCGTTGGAGGAGAACCACACGCCCGTCATGAGCAGGAACGCCTGCGCGAGCGGCTTCCGGTTGGGCCCGGCGAGGAGTTCCTTGAACGGGTTGACCCGCTTCGTGGAGGTGTTCTCCCAGGCCGGGCTCTCCTCGACGCCGCGGGCGTACGCGATCGCGAAGCCGATCGAGATGACTGCCCCGACGATGAACGCGATCCGCCAGCCCCACTGCGAGTAGGCCGAGGCCGGGCTGCCGGCCGGGGCGAACGTGAGCACGAGCAGCGTCAGCGCCGAGATCACTACGTAGGAGGACGGGAAGCCGAGCGCGATCAGGCCGGCGTTGCGGCCGCGGTTGCGCTTGGCCGAGTGCTCCATCGCGAGCGGCACCGCGCCGGTGTACTCGCCGCCGAGGAACACCCCGCCGATGAACCGGAGCACGATCAGCGCGACCACGCCGGCGATCCCCACGCTCTGGTAGCCCGGCAGCGCGGCGATGAGCCCGGTGGCCACCCCGGCGCCGGCCACGGCGACGACGGTCGCCCTCTTGCGGCCCACCTTGTCCCCGAGCCAGCCGAAGATGACGGATCCGAGCGGGCGCGCCACGAGGGTGGAGGCGAAGACGAGGCCGCCGAGGATCGCCGTGGTGCCTGCGTCGATCGAGGCGGGGGTGAAGAACGCCATCGCCGGGGCGAGCGCGATCACGGGCAGGTAGATGTCGAACATGTCGATGAAGAACCCGGCGCTCGCGCCCACCACGGCGCGGCGCTCGTGCCCGGATGCTGCGGTGCCCACGGTCCCAGTGTGGCCGTGCAGGGCCGGCGCCGTCATGACTGCGCCCCGATCGTGAGCGGCTCCTTGTTGGCCAGGTTCGCCACCCAGGCGGTGAGGTGGGCGTAGTCGGCCCGGGGCGGGACGAAGATGTCGATGTTCACGCAGGGGCCGGAGGTCACGTCGATGTAGTGCTCCTTGCCGCGCTCCACGAGCATGAGGTCGCGCGGGCCCATGTGGTGGGCCACGCCGTCCACGTAGTAGTCGGCCTCGCCCTCGAGGATGAACACGAGCTGGTCGAAGTCCTCGTGGGAGTGGGGGCGGAGCTCGAGGCCCTTCTCCACGGTGTTCCACACGATCATGACCTCGTCCGTGGCGTAGGCCTTGCGGGTGATGCCCGGGCGGGCGACTTCGAGCGGGACGTCGTCGAAGCTGACGACCTCCGAGTAGAGCGATTCGTTGAGGGACACCGCGATCTCCTTTGACCTTGTGTTCCGATCTTCGGAACAGCTTGTGCGCAATGTGGAACGAGCGTAGCATCGTGATCACGGTCACTGTCAATGCCCCTCGAGGGGCAGAACCAACGGAAGGACAGCAACGATGCTGAAGCCCGAAGGCCACGAGCCCGTCACCATCGACGACCCGGAGGTCGCCGCGATCCTGGACGGCGCCGTCGACCTCCATGTCCACCCCAGCCCCTCGCCGTTCCCGCGCCGGCTGCCCATCGCCGAGGCCGCGTGGCAGGCGCACGAGGCCGGGTTCCGCGCGATCCTGGTCAAGAGCCACCACCACTCGATGGTCACGGACATCCGCGCGGCGTCCGAGGCGCTCGGCGGCCTGCCGATCCCGGTGGTCTCCGGGGTGGCACTGAACAACTACGTGGGCGGCCTCAACCCGTACGCGGCCGAGCTCGCGCTCGCCCAGGGCGGCCGGATGGTCTGGTTCCCCACCATTTCCTCGCACGCCCACATCTGCGTGCACGAGGCCGAGGGCCAGAACATGCGCTTCCCCACCAACAACCTGGGCCTGCGCCACACCACCGAGATCGGCATCCTCGACGCCGAGGGCGCGCTCAAGCCCGAGGTCCTGGACATCCTCGAGGTCATCAAGGCCCACGACGCGATCATGTCCTGCGGGCACCTCGACGCCGACCAGACGGAGCGGCTCATCGAGCAGGCCTCCTCCATGGGCATCAAGCGCATCCTCGTGAACCACCCGAACTTCGTGATCGGCGCCGAGCCCGAGCGCGTGCGCCGCTGGGTGGGCCTCGGGGCGCGGATCGAGCACTCGATCTGCCAGTACGACGACCGCACCTCCTTCTACCAGTGGGGCCTCGACACCCTGCTCGGCTTCGTCAAGGCGGCCGGCGTGGAGAACACGCTGCTCGGCTCGGACCTGGGCCAGGCGAACAACCCGCTGCCGGTGGACGCCTACGCGCGCATGGTCCGCGGCCTGCTGGACGCGGGAGTGTCCAAGGAGGACGTGCGCCGCCTCATCGCGGACAACCCCGCCGACCTGCTGGGGATCTGATGTCGCTGCCTACATCCCTGCGCGAGCTCATGGCCGAGCGCCCCGTCCTCGGCACGTTCCTGAAGATCCCGCGCTTCGAGATCGTGGACGTTCTGGCCCTCTCCGGCTTCGACTTCGTGGTCTGCGACTATGAGCACTCGCAGATGTCGGTTAGGGAGGCGTGCGACGTCGTGCGGGCCGGCCGGGCGCGCGGGCTTCCGGTTCTGGTGCGGGTCCCCGCCCTGGACCGCGGCGACATCAACCGCCTGCTCGAGGCCGGCGCCGCCGGGATCCAGCTCGCCCGCGGCTCCGGCGCGGGGGCCGGAGAGCTGCGGAAGCTGGTCTCGTACCCGCCGCTGGGCACCCGGTCGGTCTCGCTCGCGCAGCCGGCGGCGGACTACGGCATGGGCGTTTCCTTGGCTCAGCACTTCGAGCGGTCCAACTCGACGGTGCTGGCCGTGGGGCAGTTTGAGACCGCCGACTACGCCGACGGGATCGACGCCGCCATGGCCACCCTGGACGTCGCGTTCATCGGGCCCGTGGACCTCTCCGTGGACCTCGGCACGCCGGGGCAGCTGGACTCGGCGCCGATGCGGGCCGCAGCGGAGGCGATCGAGGCGGCCGCTTCGGCGCATGGCGTGCCCATGGGCATCTTCGCCGGCTCGGCGGAGGCCGCGGCCGACGCCGTGGCGCGCGGCTACCGCTACATCGTCGCCGGCTCGGACCTGACCATGCTCGCCGCCGGTGCGAGGCAGTTCAGCTCGCTGCTGCCGGTCGGTGGCTGAGCCGGGCATAGCCCGCCGTCGACAGCGCGACTTGTCACCCGAGTTGTCCAAGAGTTGCTAACTACCGTGAGGCTGGAGCCTCTAGCCGGTAAGTCATCAGTTCGTCAATAAGCTGAGAAAGAAGGTCTTGAAGTCGAGCTAGCCTATCGTTGTTGGCCACGACTTCGTCATTCAGGTCGCGTTCAAGGTTCGAAAACCAAAATTGAAATTTCTTTTCGTAGTTCTCCGCAAAAGACGCGAAGCCAATTGCCGGGGCTGCGCCCTGCGTCCGCGTGTCCCTAATTAGTTCGGCTATGGCGCGCTGTTCCTCTCGCCAGACCATGAATTTCGTGCCGTCGCGGTCGCTTGCCATCGTTCGGGAGATCTCGTTCAAGAGCCCAGCGTCCCCACTTCCCCGAGCCATCGGTCCAGCACCACCGAGCTTGCTGGAGTCCATCAGCTCTTCGGCGACACTCCAGTAGACTCCGAAACGATACATAGTGCCGAGTAGCGCCAAGCGACTCCTTTCAGGATTCGGATCGTCCAGATAAACGAAGAAGTCTCGATTGCGGAAGTTGTCAATACGCTCGTGGAGCGCATAAGCCGCTTGATATAGGGGATCTCGGAGCTCTTCTAGCCTACGCCAGTCGGAGAAACGGCGTTCCTCGCGAGTTCGCGCCAGCGTCTGTCTGTGCTCAAAATACTTCAGCAGCAGCGATCCCAAGAGTCCGAAAGTCGCTCCGATTCCAGCCGTAAGTAATGAATCCACGCCCACAGCATGCCATATGGATGTTCTAGCATCGCGTTGGCCGCGCGGATCGTTGCGACTAGGACAGTCGGCAGGGACCGAGCTTCGGGTATTCCGCGCTAAGGGAGACCGAGGCCGACACCGTTACGGCTACCTCTCAGTTGTCATAGTCGCAGAACTGATGATGCCAGCGCTTGGGCGCACCACGTCAAGCCCACTTGTGCGCTTGGCTGGTTGTGGATCCGTGGGCTGGTGGAGCGAAGTGGAGACCAGGTTGGCGGGAGCTCCAGCCAAAGCCACGAACAATGTGGGCGGTGCTTGGCTCGCCTGGGCCGGTCCCCTTCATCCCCTGCCGCGAGGGATGAACCGACTCAGGTACGTGCGAAGGGCGGGATCGCAGACGTAGACGTAGGTGCCCCGCATTCCTCGGGTGAGCAGAACGCCGTAGATGTTGACGATGTATTCCAGTAGTTGCTCGGCGGCATACACGAGGCCGAGGCGCGGGTTGTTCTCTTTGCCCTTATTGTCCTGATAGTTGCTGCGGTCAACCACGATGCGCTGCAGCGTGGGGTCGTACTTGAGTTCGGGCCCGATGATCACGCCAGCGTAGTTGAGGTCGTACCCCTGAACGGTGTGGATTGATCCGACTTCGTTGACCGACTTCGGCGAGTTGATCCAGTCGCGGTCCGTCGAGTTCCATCGGAGCTTGCAGCCGTCAATCTCGATATCGTAGGCCTTCGGGTTCTTCTTGCTCACCCATGGCCAGGCATAACCAGCGACAAGCCGCGCCAGCTTGGACTCACGCTCCTTCTCACGGATCGTCCCGAGCATGTCCGTCAGATCGTCGTAGAGCGCGAACTCGTACTCGCCGAACCGCTGGGGCTCCGGCGCAGATTCAGTGAGCATCGACCTGACGTAGGTTACGTAGTCCTCACCAGCCTGAAGGCGCATCTGGGTCAGCAGGCGGTACAAACGGTGGCTGTCCTTCGCCTCACAGAGCAGAGATTTCATGCGCTCTCTAGGCAGGTCGGCGGGACGGACGCTTTGGGCGGCATCGACTAGGAAGATCTGGTGGGTGCTTTGCTTCTTGATCCAATCGAGCTGGGTAAGTGCGTCGTCGCCCGACCCGAACAGACATTCGTTGATCGTCTGGAAATCTCTGTTGCGCACACCTGAGGACTGGTTCGCGCGTTGCGAGAGCCGATGGGCCTCGTCGACGATCAGCAGATCGTATGGTGTCTCACTGAAGCCGACGTCGAACTGTGAGAGGACCATTCCCTTTCCCAGCCCGGGAGTCTTTGCGAAGACGTTCTGAATTGACTGGCGCAGGGACTGCTGAGGTACAACGAGTGCCACGCGGAAGTCGCGGAGCAGCTCGGGGTACCCCTCCAGAAAGTACTCGGCGAAGATCGAGTCACTCTCGACGACGTCTTCGTTGTGGTGCGCTCGGATGTCGCTGAGCAGTTTCATGAGGTAGATCGCAACGATGGTTTTGCCCGTGCCGGGGTCACCTTGGATGACGATGGTGCTCGGCCGACTGTTCTCGAGGTCCTCGAAGAGGCCCTCCAAGATGTCGTTGACTGCGCCGGCCTGGTCTTGGGTGAGTGGCCTTGAATGGCGAGAGCTTGAAGAGGTCACTGTTGACAATCTGAGGGATCGTCTGGCTGAACATGCCCTCCTTGCGGAGGGTCTCGAAGATTTGGCCGAACGTCTGGTGGTATCGGCCTCTGTCGAAGTAATCGGCATCGGTGATCCCCTCGTTGCGGTTCTCCACCGTGAACTTGCCGTCGCCGGCGAAGAATCGAATGAGGTAAGACTCGAGATCGAGGCACGCTGACTTGTTGAAGCGGTCATCCACGATGACTCGAACGGCGTTGAGGCTGCCACGCCCGTTTGTGATGTGCTGGGTCATCCGTGTTGCCGCATTCAAGGACTCGCCGACGTAGATGCTGTTGTCGTTGTTGAGCGTGTAGACCACGGGCCAGTTGCGGTGGCGCGAGTCCCCGGCTGCCCACACCCTGACTGATTCGTTGTCGAGCGCGAGGTGCTCGATCCTAAAGCTGGTCATGCTTGGTGCTCCGCCCCCGAGAAAGCTCGACTGGGTACTTGGCGCGGGTGACCTCAAGCTTTTCGAGCACGATTTCTAGCGGGTCCATCCCCAGTCTGTCCGCCAAGAGCAAGCAATAGGTGAGCACGTCGGCGAGCTCGTGCCGAACGCCTGCGATGTCTTTGGGCTGGCCCCACTGAAAACACTCGAGGAGTTCGCCAGCTTCGATGGCCACACTCTTCGCGAGGTTCTCGGGTGAATGAAACTGCTCCCACTCTCGCTCACGGACAAACTCGCGGAGCTCCCCTAGAACGCGTTCGATCCGGTCCTGACTCACGCGGGCCACGCTATCAACACCGTGCGAGATCTCAGGTGCGCCTCACTCGCAGCCGGCTCGTACGCGGACGATGAACGCACCCGCGGCCGGTGGACGCAACACGCACGGTCCGGCGCCTGCTGGAGGCGGGCGTATCCAAGGAGCACGTGCCCGGGGTCATCGCGGACAACCATGCCGACGCCACTGCGGATCTGATGTCGCTGCGCAAGCTTATGGCCGAGCGTCTCGTTCCCGGCACGTTCCTGAAGATCCCGCGGTTCGACATCGTGGATATCCGGCCCTCTGCGGATTCGACATCGTGGTCTGCGACTACGAGCACTCGCAGATGCGGTGGGCCACGCGTGCGGCGTCGTGCGGGCGCGCGGCCTTGCAGTCCTGGTGCGGGCCCCCGCCGTGGACCCGGGCGACGTCAACCGCCTGCTCGAGGCCGGCGCGGCCGGGATCCAGCTCGCCCGGGGCTCGGCGCGGCGGCGGGGAGCTGCGGAAGCTGGTCTCGTACCCGCCGCTGGGGACCCGGTCGGCCTCGCTGGCGCAGCCGGCCGCGTGCTACGGCATGAGCATGACCCGGCGGAACTTCGAGCGGTCGAACTCGACCACACGCGCCGCATCCATGGCCCCGGGCTGGGGTGTAAAGCCAGCAGAAGTGTCAGTGTCCTGTTGGAGACTCAGCGAACTAGTTTCGGTCCCCGGGGGTGCACGTCGCAAACCCCACGAGACCGTCAAAGCCCCGGCTCGGCGTGCCTGCACTCGCCGGGTCGAAAACCTGACAGGATGACTTCATGATGACCCCGATGGATGAGCCGTTCGCGGCCAAGCTTGCCCGTGCCCTTGACCGTTTCACGAAGGCCGAGCTGGCCAAGGCCCTCGGGGTCGATGCGCGCAGTGTCAGTCGGTGGGTCAACGGGGAAACCCATCCTCAGCCGTACGTCGGGAAGGCGCTCGATGCCCTGCTGACTCCTGCCTTCCGCAACGCGAACGAGAAGCCTGACTTCACCTTCATCGACCTCTTCGCCGGCATAGGCGGCATCCGCCAGGGGTTCGAACAGCACGGCGGCAAGTGCGTCTTCACATCGGAGTGGAACGAGTTCTCCAAGCGCACCTACACCGTCAACTACGGCGACGAGCACCCCTTCATCGGCAACATCGTCGGCCAGCACGAGGCCGTCCCAGAGCATGATGTCCTGCTCGCCGGCTTCCCCTGCCAGCCCTTCAGCATTGCTGGGGTATCGAAGAAGAACGCGCTGGGACGCCCACACGGCTTCGAGGACCCCACCCAAGGGACGCTGTTCTTCGAGATCAAGGAGATCCTCAAGGCCCGGCGCCCCGCTGCCTTCGTGCTGGAGAACGTGAAGAACCTCAAGTCCCACGATCGGGGAAACACCTTCAAGGTCATCCGCACGGTCCTCGAGGACGAGCTCGAATACGAGGTCCACGAGCGCATCATCGACGGTGGGCACTTCACGCCCCAGCACCGGGAGCGGATCGTGATCGTCGGCTTCGCCAGAGAGACCAGCTTCAGCTGGGACGACCTGCAGCTTCCATCCATCTCGGATCACCGGCTCGCGGACATCCTGCATAGGACGGACGGCAGCGAGCCGGTCATCCCGCATGATGGTGACAAGTACTTCGACCACGACGCGCGCACGGTCCCGGACCGCTACACGCTGACGCCGAATCTCTGGAAGTACCTGCAGGACTACTCCGCCAAGCACAAGGCCGCGGGAAACGGTTTCGGCTTCGGGCTCGTAACCCCTGACGGCCGGACCCGCACCCTCTCCGCGCGCTACCACAAGGACGGCTCCGAGATCCTAGTGGACCAGGGGTCGGGCAGCCGGCCCCGCCGCCTCACCCCGAGGGAGTGCGCACGCCTCATGGGATACAGCGACGACTTCGTCATCCCGGTCTCCGATACCCAGGCGTACCGCCAGTTCGGCAACTCGGTCGTCATGCCCGTGTTCCGAGAAGTCGCACGTATCGTCAAACCACATCTTCTGCAGGTCAAGGACACGATCGTCCAGGAGCAGCAGGCTGTGGCTGCTGCGGCGGAAGAAGTTGTCGCCACCGCAGCCGGGGATCTCGAGGTGAAGGTGGGGGAGGAGCTGGCGCCGGCCGGCGAGGCTGCAGCGTGATCAGAATCGGGGACTACTTCAAGGCCTACGCCGCCAAGAAGCTCTCCGCAGTGGACATTGACGCCACCCGTTCCCGCCAGAGCGAGATAGGCGGCACTGACGGGCTTCGTTCGATGTTCGGCACCCCCGATGACAAGCTCTATCTCGAGGGCAAGTACGTCTACCTTGACGACGAAATGGAGCAGGCGCCGGAGATCATAGACGCTCCCGTCACCTGGTACGACCCACGTAGGTTCAAACCCGGCAGGAGGCCCGAATACCGGCTTCTCTACCGCACCAAGGCCCGCCCCGTCATCTCCCGCGTACAGCCCGGCGACACCCTATTCGTGGCGCAGCAGGACGAGCGGAACGTTTACATGCTTTTCGTCAAGGAGGGATCCACTGTCCTCCGGCAACTGCAGTGGATGTTCGGCATGGAGGCCCAGGAGGTGGTTCAGGTCGGGCCCGAGATCGCTTTGCAGCCCGAGCTCGAATCCCTGCCCGTTGAAGACCTCCTTGGGCTGCTCGGTATCGAGGTCGACCTCAGCGATGCCTCACTTCTCGGAAAAATGCCAAGCCGCTTCCTGCTGACCGAGGCGTGGCCCACGGGTGTGGAGATGGCTCAGCTCGCCCAATCACTCGTGCCGGACGCCGATGCCTGCACAGAGCCGGACGTTGCCCTGATGCAATGGGTCCAAATGGAGACAAGACTCTTCCAGACTCTCGAGAAACATAAGATAACGGACCAGATCGGAGCGGGCTTCAGGACGCCTACCGGAGACGTGGACATTGAAGGCTTCCTCCGCCTGTCCCTGTCGGTCAACAACAGGCGCAAGTCGCGTGCCGGCGGCTCCCTAGAGCTCCATATGGAGGCTGTCCTGAAGGCGAACAATGTCCAGTATGCCCGTCAGGCCACCACCGAGGGGAAGAAGCGGCCCGACTTCCTCTTTCCCTCTGTCGATGCTTATCGCGACCCCGGCTACCCTGCAGCCCGACTGACGATGCTGGGTTCGAAGACTACTCTTAAGGACCGATGGAGGCAGGTTCTTAACGAGGCAGACCGGATTCCGAACAAGCACCTCCTGACACTCCAGCCGGGCATTTCCGAAGACCAGACCGACGAGATGAAAGCCGAGAGCCTCAGCCTTGTCATTCCCCGGAGCCTGCATGGCCACGGGTTCAGCCTTCGGCAGCAGTCGTGGCTGCTAACGGTCCAAGATTTCCTTGACGAATTGCGTACCCGACAGCCTGTCGAGTTCAGCACGGCGCTCAAGGAGCTACCCCTGACGCCGTCAAGTAGGTACTGATCGTGGTGTTCCTAAAAGAAACAGCGGCCGCGGCCCCGCCTACCCTTTCCTGGCATCGGGGCGCCAAAAGACGCGTAAATCAGATCGACCAGCAATTCGGCTCTAGCGTCCAGAGTCAAACGTCTGGATGCACAACCATCCGCCGCGCTCGAACAGCGGGCGAAGATCGCGGCGGAGGAGGACGCCGCCGCCTATACAATCAGGATAGGCGCAGCTTGATCTGGCGGGCGAAAAGCAGATCGAGGTCCCGCTCGTCAACCAGTCGCCACGGGTATCCGTGGTTACGTATCCCACCGCTTTCCTTCTGGCTCATGGCAAACTCAAAAATAACCCGACGGTTGTGCATCAAATCGATGAAGCGCTCGATGCTTGGCTCCTCACAGTATAAAAGTTCATCGTAGTAGTAGGAATCGATCCCATCGTCACCGCGTCTTCTCTTAGTGCTCACGAATACTGCGCGCGTGTGTTTCTGCGCTAGGCGCTTGGCGAGACGTTCCAAGGGCCAAGTGCCCACCGGAATGTGCCCAGCCGGGCCCGATTTTTGAATACGAAGGAGAGACTCCTCCGGATCGCGTGACAACCAAAGCCCCCTGTTGTTCGGAACAGTGGTGACAGCAGAATAACAGGCCAATCGGCCCTCACCATTGATGGCGCCAATAGTTTCAAGCCGTTTTGCATTGGGTGCGGGCAGCTCCCACTTGGGCCCACATTGGAAAAGGTTGAGGTTACCTTTTTGCGCACCATTCTCATTGTCCAGAATGCACTTTATTTCGATGCCCTTATAATCTGCGTCCGGGCTGTTGTTCTCCTCGATTCCGACCATGGTTTCAAACGTATAGCCGACTCCCGTCGTTCCCCGGCGGAGGGTCGGCACAAACCCTTGGGACTTGATCTCGTCGAACTTCACGAGAAGTTCGGATAGTGCTGCGTCGGGCGTAAAACGCGCAGGGACCACCGGGAGGATAGCGTAGGTGCTAGCGGCTAAGGCGGCCCCCGAGAAGAAGAGCCGTGTCAGGGCGCTGAATCTCGCATCTAATCCTTCCACCGAGTAGTCCACGAGATATCGTGACCCGAGCCGCGTGACGATCAACAAGCGACGTCGCAAGCCTTGCGGATCTAATGCCCTTCCGGCCCTGGTGATCCGCCGCTCAGGATAACGCTGGTAGTAGATCCACGACACGTTCTTCGTTTCTCTGGCGACGACGTCGAAAACCTCGAATGCGGTCCTCGCGTTTCGGCTATCGTCCGAGATAACTAGGTCGGGAAAAAGGGCATAAGCCGATCGAGGTATGAGAACCCCGTGTCGGCTATTATCGTCGTTCTGGGCGAGAATTTTGACAAAAACCTCGGCCTGCCTCGGACCATCCGAAGCATACGACACATCAATCGAATTGAGATAGTCGAGCGGTGTTTCGAGTTTCAATTGTCCCTTACATTCGTGCTGTTGTGTGAGGCCGTCCCACATCGCCTTGAAGGCACGTTGTTGACTTGGATTCAGACCGGGCACTCACTCGGTCGGTAGTCACCATTCGCACAGTCATCAGGCAGGAATAGGTGCCCCATTTCTCCCGCAGAAAACCATATTCCTTCGCCGCCTTGGGCCGCCAGTTTCAGCGGCTTGAGGTCAGAGCTCCGGGCCGGCGGGCGCTGGCCTACCCCTTGGCGTTCGTCGACGAGCCATTGAGTCAAATCGATGTTCCTCCCACTGCTCCTGCGGTCGGCGGTGCGGGCTATTACTTGAACTTCGTGAACTCCTCAGGGAGAAGCGCAACGATTTCGTCCGGCGTCATGGCGTACGTGTCCCAGGTCAGATCGAGTTGGGCGAGGACCGCGGCTAGGCGCCGGGGGGAGCCGCCCTTACTGCCGCCCGACCCACGCTTGAGCTTCATGGTGTTGGCATCGACGTAAAGTCGAGTGACCACGCCCAGAAGAGTGGAGTTGCTCACGATCTCTTGATTTGAGGCAATTTGTTCGACCACTTCGCCTGGACTATTCACAGGTGTGGCGAGAACGCCATACGCTTCGGCAGGGTTCTTTTGGTGCGCCTTGTAGATTCGGTAGGGCCCGCAGAGGTAATGCCTGTAGTAGGTCTTATAGTCGTACGGATTCAAGATGAAGTAGGCCGTCGCCCGCACTGTCCGTGTACCTGTTGACGAGTCAACCGGAGCAAGGACTGGTAGCCACTTGAAGGCAAGCCACGACCAGAGACCCGCGTCCATCTCCAAATCGGGATGCAGCTTAGTGAGGGGCGTCAGCAGCTCGAAGAAGAACCTCGCGGCGTGCATCCTGTCGTCGAAGGAGACGACGTCATAGTCGATGGCGCTCGTGATCAGGACGGTGTATTCGTCGTTGGCCAGCAGACCCTCGACGTCGGCGGATTCTCCCCTTCGGAGTTTGCCGAGTAACTCGCGGGCAGCCGTCAGGCCAATCTCGTTGAAACGGCGAATCTCAGTCATGCTCTTCGTCTTCCTCAGGTTCCATATGACTGTTCAACAACAAAAGGGCGCTCATGTGAGACGCAAACGTTGTGGCGGCTTGAGTAGCCCACTCCTCAACTACATCGGAGGTCCCTAGGTCCCCATCCTCAAGGTCGACGTCTGATGGGTCGACCTCAATTTCTTCGCAAAAGAGCAGCCAATGGCTGATCGTCGAGTTGGGATCATCGGCATCCTCGCGGTTGCGGGCGATCCATAAGGCCACGTGCTGGAAGAACTCGGGCAGTACTAGCGCCTTAAACTGTGCCGACTGAATTAATTGGTCGTAGTTTTCCAAGTGCTTATTGATGTACAGAATTGGTTGATCGTCATCGAGACCGAACATCCAGACCCGCTCACCAAGCTCCGCCCGTTGCAGCTTCAGGAGCGGCTCGGCCTCAGCTTCATTGTCGCCACCGGCTTTGAGAAGGTGATCTGCAACGGCGAGCACCTTCCCGTGTGCATCACCTTCTGTTCCGATGATACGAAGTCGCAGTTGTATGTTGTCGATTACATCGAAAGCGCTGAGGTGGACATCTTGCGGACGCTCTGGATCGGCGACGGACCCGCAGGACACACGCACCTTTATAGTCTGTCGGTAGGCTTCTACGGTGACTTCGGCCGTGGAGGGCAGGTCGAGGTCGGAAAGGTCTATGGAGTGTACATCCAGGAGGATTTTTCGGCCGTCCTCTCGGAGTCGAAGCTGGATTCGTGATCTATCGATCTCTCGGCGTCCAGTGAAGTTTAGGGTGGCCATTACTTGGAGTATCCCCTTGTGCGAATGGTCAGGTCGCGATTGGTGTCGAAACCTGTGACAGTGATCTTGAAGTTTGCGGCATCGCTGACCTCTGCCGTCAAAGTATTTCCATTGATCTTGGCGAGCTTGCCGCCGGAGATTGCCGGCGAGAGTGCGGACAGCTCGAAGTCGTCTTTCGTCCATTTGGCGAGTGCGTCGCCGCGACGAGTGGTGTAGCCGACAGCAAGTTCCACTCTCTTCAGCTCCCCCGAACGGCCGTGGTCTGTGGGTGTAATGGAGAATCCCCCGGCATCTTCGCGCTGCAAGACAATCAAGGATTGCCCCCGTTTCTTGGAGCCGTTACCCGCTTGAGGCTTGCGCGTGGGCGTGGTGCTTCGTTTCCCGGACGCCCTCTTGCTCTGGCGACTGTTTTGGCTGTTCGTGAGGGGCGCGGCGAAGATGTCCGAGAAGATGATGCGCTGCTCCTCCAGAGCAGCGTCCAACACGAGCTGATGAATCTTGTGCGGGGCTTGTTTGACCAAGTTGAGGACGTCCGCCACCCGGATGTAACGCGCCTTGACCTTATCGTTCTCGGTCCACGTGGTGTGCGCAGGGTTCTCTGCATCGCCGAGCATTTTGGTGAGAGGTTCGTCCTCGACGAGACAGATGGCGCGGATGCCAGGCAGCTTGAAGCGGTAGGCATCGGAAATCACGATTCCCCTACGCAGGAAGAGAGGCTTCTGACGCAGGGACTCGTCCTGCTGTAGCAGCACCTGGAACCGCGTGGAGATGGGGCTGCCCGTCTGGCCTTTCAAACGTAGCTCGAGCGGAACGGTCACTTCGACGGGGTGGCCTCCTTCGAGCCGCCTTCGAATCGCGTTTGCCGTTTCCGGATCGATTGTTGCCGAGGACCAGCCCCCGCCTGCGCTCCCCGCGAGGGTACCGGTAGTGAAGCGTCCTTCCGAGGGAATGGAATCCCGCACTTTCAATAGCTGGATTTCGCCAACGATCTTGTCGCGTTCGGTGCCTTCGAAGAACGTCTCCGCGAGGACTAAGATGTTGTCCTTAGTCAGTGTCACCGGCTCGCCGGCCGCTACGTCGTCGATTTCGACGAGGAGGCCGCCGGCGAGAATTGCCCCAGAATAGGCCCGGATGACGGCGCGGATGAAGTCCGTGCCTCCTAGATTCTCGTCCACGTAAGGGATGACAATGCTCAGTCCGGATTCTTTGGTTCGGGTAATGTTCCATCGTTTCGCGGTTTCAGAGATAAGTCCAGCATCGGTGATGGGCATCTGGATGCCTTCTCCGGGTCTCGCCCACCAGCCGTCTGGATCATAATCGATTCCGTCCAACGTATGGTTCATCAGAACTGTTTGGCCGACTAATAACGTGTTGTCGGGATCGTCTGCCCTGTTGGTGAGCGCGATGAACGCGTTGACGCCGCTGGTTTTGGGAAAAACGTACTTTCCGACGCCCCATCGTCCCAAATTGCCGGCGCTCTTCCCGGAAATGCCCTCAGCCCGCAGGAAGTAATAGTAGTTGTTGAGCTCTCCCTCTTGGACGCGGCCTGCGGTTGGATCGCCAGTAAGGCCACTGGTTCCGAAGTCTTCGATGACCACGAAACGGCACCGGCCCTGTTCAAGATTGGAAGCGACTTGGCCACCGTTTTCACACTCGGCAATGTGGGGCCAGAAGGCTTGGAAGTAGGGGGAGGCTTCGAGAGCGCTGAGGCTTCCGGCCGTTCCCGATACATGAATCCGGACCCGCACCTCCTCGCCCCCGGGAAGCTTCGCATCGAGCGAATTCTGGATGCTTTCTCTGACTAAGGCATCAGCCGGCTTGAACGACTCCTGGTTCAACAGCTCTGACTGGAGCGGATCTCGGGACTTGGCCTCTGGACGGTGCTTGACGAAGCGCCAAGCGGGAATCGAGACACTAGACACTGTGAAGAGTTTCCTTTCCGAATTCTGTTAGGAGATAGGTTCCGGACACCAGTTTCGGTTCAACCAGACCCCACTCGCGGCAGCGGGCGATATATCCTTGGGTGGCGGACGAGGCGATCGACGGCGACCACTCCCGTGCAGACTCCATGGATGCCAGCAGGGAATCGCGAGTGGGCGCAATCGAGACTTCGCGAAGTACGGTTTTGAATCCCCACCAATCAGCGGGCGCATTGGTTCGAAGGTATTCGAAAAATTCTCCAGCTACTTGTGGGTCGTGAGGTTGCCTGGGGTCTAGTCCCTCAACGATCTGGAGGAGTCTCCAGCCTTGTGCTGTAAGCGCCGCTCGAACATTTCCATCGGAGATGAAGAACGCAATAGCTCGCCATGCTGGTAAAGGGCCTGTCGCCTTCCGCAATCCTTGGCGAAGCGGCTTGTTCGACAGGGCGCCTACGGCGAAGTTTTGGAAGCCAGTGTCGGCAGCCTGCTTCTTGAGGACATTGGTTGGCAGCATCTTGGTGGCCGCCTTGGCATCGGCACCTAACTGCTCGTGCAGGGACGCGGCTAGCTGCCAAGCTTCGGCGGTCACTGCCTCTAGGTAGCCGGGAAAGGAGACCGGCCCGGCGGCCGCAGCGTGCGCCAGTCGACTCAAGGCCCATAAGGAGGGCCAATCCCGATTGTGGAGCCCCAGGAGCGGAACGTCCTCCACGAGGATCTCGTCTCCCTCGGCTGCGAACGCCGGCGGTGGGGAGGAAATTCTGGCGACTACTTTTGTGGTCAGCGTCTGCCCTCGGTGGTGAGGGGGCCCCTTTTGTGGGTCGACGGTCGGGGGCATCTGTACCGAGGCTTCGGCAGATAACCGTTCGACCTCTTGTAGTTCCAAGAGGTAAGAGTTGAGGGCCTCTTCGATCAGCTCTTCTCGGGTGCTGAATCCTCCTGCACCGGAAGCTATGACGTCGTCGACGCGGCGGATCAGGTGCGCGTTGAGCAGCAGCCGGACCGGCCTCTGAGCTTGTATCACAGCGCTCCTCGGGATGTAGTCGATGTATTGCTGCAAGCATCTACTATATTCGAGCCCCTGTCAATATATTGGAGAGAGCGTTGATCGAGGCCTTCCTCGCCCTCACGCTAGCGCCGGGCCCGAGCGGTGTGCGGCCTACGCTCTTCACCCCGATTCAAAGCGATTCCCGATACCCGCCCAGCAAGGGAGAGGAATCTCGGAGGCGCGTGGGCCCGCGCTTGTTGGAGGAGGTGTGGGCAGTACAGTGCTCGATTCTGCCGCCAGCGCGTCTCGGCTATGGTGCCCGCGTCTAACCTCGAGGCAGGGAGCAGGGGATCGGATCTGGTTGTGCGTGCGCAATGAGCCGGAGATCAGAGGCGGAAGGCCCAGTTTGGGTCGCGGGCTTCCGTCAGGAAACGCGTAGGCGTCGTGTCCGGGTCTGCAGGGCCAGCCAGCACAGTGAGGTCGACACCTGCTCGCCACCGGGGGACCACTCAATGCCGCACCTGCACCGCCCACGCTCAGCCACTGCCAAGCGCCCGCTCGCCCTCTCCGCCTTCCTGGCCGCCTCCCTCGCCGTGGCGGGCCTCGCAGCGGCGACGACCGCACCCGCCCAGGCGGCCGGCGTCGTGCCTCAGACCACGACGACCACCGCCTACACCGCCCCGAACCCGGAGCCGGCCTACGGCACCGAGGCCGCAGCCCTCCTCGAGACGATCCCGGTCAAGGGCCGCGCCCCGAAGACCGGCTACGACCGCTCCCAGTTCGGCCCGGGGTGGCTCGACGCCGACGGCAACGGCTGCGATACCCGCAACGACATGCTCAACCGCGACCTGACGGACATCGCCTACGTCACCTCCGTCCCCTGCACGGTCGCCTCCGGCACCCTCGCCGACCCTTACACCGCCACCACCATCGCGTTCCTGCGCGGGGTGGGCACGAGCGACGCGGTCCAGATCGACCACGTCGTCGCCCTCTCCGACGCCTGGCAGAAGGGCGCCCAGCAGCTCACCTACTCCCAGCGCGTGGCCCTCGCCAACGACCCGCTCAACCTCCAGTCCACCAGCGGGCCCACCAACGAGCAGAAGGGCGACGGCGACGCCGCCACCTGGCTGCCGCCGAACACCGCCTTCCGCTGCGCGTACGTCGCCCGCCAGGTCTCGGTGAAGGCCACCTACGGCCTGTGGGTCACCAAGGCCGAGCACGACGCCATCGCCGGCATCCTCGCCCAGTGCCCCGACCAGCTCGCCCCCACGGACCGGCCCGACCCGTCCGCGCCGCAGGCCCCCGCCCCGGCGCCCGCGCTGCCCATCGTCACCCCCGGCGCCTACTGCAGCACCGCGGGCGCCCAGGGCGTGAGCTCCACCGGCGTCCTCTACACGTGCAAGACCTCGGCCACGGACGCGCGCCTGCGCTGGCGGCAGTAGCCGCCGCAGACAGAACGCAGGCAGCGAAAAGGGGGCCGCACGGATCACCGCGCGGCCCCCCTCGTTCAACGAGGAGCTACTTCACGTTCTTCGAGAAGCTCGCGTCCACGTACTTGGTCAGGTCCAGCGGCTTCGTGTACTTGATCGCCCCGGCCTCCATCCAGACCTTCTCCATGTCGGCCAGCTGGTCGGGGAGAGGGGCGAGGTTGGGCAGCCAGGTGTAGAGCGGGACGGCCTTGACCTGCTCCGGGGTCTGCTTGGTCGCGTCGGCGATGATCTTCACGTTCGCGTCCGAGTAGCGCGCGTCGCCCTGGAGGTCCTTGGCGCCCTTGGCGAGGGCGTCGAAGAACTTCTGGGCCAGCGGCGAGGAGGCGAACTTGCCGCCGTAGACGACGCCGGTCCCGGAGACGCCCTTGGGCGGAACGGCGAAGGAGACGCCAGTGCCGTCCTTGATCGACTGCGAGGAGAACGGCGCGCTCTCGAGGGCGGCGTCCACGCTGCCGTTCTTGAGCGCCGTGGGCATGTCCGGGTTGCCCAGGTTGACCAGGGTCACGTCCTTGAGGGTGAGCCCGGCGCCCTTGAGCGCGAGCGCCGTGAGGTACGCGCCGGTGCCGCCCGCGCCGCCGGCCACGGCGATCTTCTTGCCCTTGAGGTCGCCGATGCCCTTCACGGTGCCCGCGTCGACCAGCTTCTTGGCGACCACGAGGTCGGTGGGGGACTTCTCCGTCCCGTCCGAGACGCCCATGGAGCCGACCACCTTGATGTCGAGCCCGGCCTCCATGGCGCTGAACATGCCGGCGGAGAAGCCGGCGACCACAACGTCGAGCTTCCCGCTGGAGGCGAGCGGGACGGCGTCCTGCCCGGACTTCACGTTCTGCAGGTTCAGCTTGATGCCCGCATCCTTGAAGTAGCCCTTCGCATCCGCGACGTACATCGGCGCGAAGATCGGCAGCTGCACCTGGCCCACGTTGACGGTCTGCAGCCCACCGGCGTCGGTGGCCTTCTGATCGGCGGCCGACGATGCGCCGCATCCCGTCAGCGCGAGTCCGACGACGGCCGCGAGGGCCCCTAGCTTTGCCCTGATCATTTCTTGACCTTCCTGTGGGATCCGCCGGGCCACCGCCACGGAAGCAGCGCCCGTTCGAGAACGATGATGAGACCGGTGAGCAGCGCCCCGAGCAGCGAGACGGTAATGAGCCCCACGTACATGTCCTGGGGCTGGAACAGCTGCCACGAATTCCAGATGAGATAGCCGAGACCGTCATTGGATGCGACGAATTCGACCGCGGTGATCACAATGACGGACATTCCCGCGGAGACCCGCAGGCCCGTCATGATCGCCGGGATGGCGCCCGGCAGCAGGATGTAGCGGAAGAGCCGCCAGCCGGTGGCCTTGTAGGCCCGCGCCGCCTCGAGGATGCGAGCGTCGATCTGCACGATCCCGGCCAGCGTGTTGATCTGCACCACGAAGAAGACCGAGATGACCACGGCGAGGACCTTCGGCGTCTCGGTCAGCCCGAAGATGAGCAGCAGGAGCGGCAGGATGGCGATCTTCGGCAGGGCGTAGAGTGCGGTGAACGTGGGCCCGAGCGCCGCGCGGACCGGGCGCCACACGCCCATCGCGAGGCCGGCGACGACCCCGAGGGCGGAGCCGACCACGAACCCGGCCAACAGGCGCCCGGTGGTGGCCACGATGTGGTCCCACAGCTCGCCGTCGGCGATCATCTGTGCGCCGCGCTCCACGATCTTGGTCGGGGGAGTGAACAGGCGCGCATCGAGCAGCCCGCCGCGGGCCGCGGCCTCCCAGCACGCCATGAGGACGACCGGCGTCAGGATGGACAGGAGCAGGTCGCGGGTCCGGAGCCGCCGCTCGCGGCGGTACTCGCGGGCGATCGCGCCCTCGAGCTCGGCCGAGGGCTGGAACGCGTCGGCGCGGGGGGCCTGGGTGGTGGGGGTGCTCATGAATACCTCAGAGATGCTTGGACTTCGTCGCGGAGCGACTCCCAGATGGCCTGCCGCATGTGGGCGAACTCCTCCGTGCCCTCGATCTCGACCTTGCGCGGCCGGGGGAAGGGGAAGTCGATGACTTCCTTGATGCGGCCGGGGCGCGCGGACATCACCACGATCTGGTCGCCCAGGAGCAGCGCCTCCTCGATCGCGTGCGTCACGAGGACCACGGTCTTGCGCTCGGCCTCCCAGAGCCGCACGAGCTGCTCCTGCATGAGCATGCGGGTCTGGGCATCGAGGGCGCCGAGGGGCTCGTCCATGAGGAGCGACGGCGACCCTGTGGCGAACGCCCGCGCGATGGCGATGCGCTGGCGCATGCCGCCGGAGAGCTGGTGCGGGTAGGACTGCTCGAAGCCGGTGAGCCCCACCTCGGCGATCCAGTGCCGGGCGTGCTCCTCGCGCTCCCTCTTCCCGACCGCTGCCATCTGCTCGCCGAACGCGACGTTCTGCAGGACGTTGAACCACGGGAAGACCCCGTGCTCCTGGAACACGAACGCCGACTTCGGGACGTTCGAGGACGGGAGGTTGGTGGTGACGTGGCCCTCGGTCGCCGTCTCGAGGTCGCCGAGAATGCGCAGCAGCGTCGATTTGCCGCAGCCCGAGGGCCCGACAATGCAGGTGAACGAGCCTGCCTTGAGTTCCAGATTGATATTCGCCAGTGCTTGGACCGGGGTCTTGCCGACGAACACCTTCGAGACATCGTTGATTTCGAAGGCATTGGTCCCGGTATTCACGGGCAGTGCGGATGTGGTCACATGAACTTCCTTTTCCCCAATGGCGGTCAACGCCACGTCGCGATCCTACTGGCGGGTTCACTGGGCCCTGTGCCCATATGTCAGCCTGTCGTCACACGCGTGACCGGAGGAGAGAACATCGGCGGCTCCGGCGAGGAGAACACGCCCCCGATGCAGCGCCGGTCCCACTCCGATCCCTGGGCGGCCCCGGACGCGTCCGCCGGCAGCTCGCCGGCGTAGGCCTCGGCGTCGTCCTCGGCGAAGAAGCCGATGGCCCGGCCGCCGTCCGGGGAGAGGTAGCCGCGGGTGTTGCGGGAGACGCCCCACACGATCCGGAAGCCCTTCGCCGCCTCGGAGAGGGCGGCCTCGAACAGGCGCCCGGCGTCGGCGGGCGAGAGCCAGGTGCTGAGCATGCGCTCGTTCTCGGGCCTGGCGAACCTCGAGGCGATCCGCAGGCACACCACGTCCAGGCCGTACCGGTCCGCGTAGAGGCTCCCGAGCGCCTCGACCGCGGCCTTGGACACCCCGTAGAAGGTGTTCGGCCGGACGGGGACGTCGTCGGGCAGGAGGTCGCCCTCGGCGGGCACAGGGGTGTAGCCGGTGGCGTGGATCGAGCTCGCGAGCACCGCCTTGGGCACGCCCGCGGCGCGCGCCGCCTCGAGCACGGCCTGGGTCCCGTCGATGTTGGTCCGGGAGATCTCCTCCCAGCTCGCCTCGAGCGGGATGCCGGCGAGATGGACGACGGCGGCGCAGCCGGCGAACGCTTCCCGCAGCCGGTCGGCGTCGTGGATCGAGGCGATGACCCACTCGCAGCCCATCGGGTCTGCTGGCTCGGCCTGGTCGAGGCAGACCAGCTCGTACCCGCAGCGGCGCAGGTGGGGGATGATGTCGCGCGCGAGGCTCCCGGCGGCGCCGGTGAGGGCGATGGGGCCGCGGGGCGCGGAGGCCGGTGCTGTCATCAGATCAGGGCTCCTTGCCGGGAAAGCAGGTCGCGGACGGCGGGGAGGTCGTGCCCGCCCGAGTCCGCGTAGACGGCCGCGGCGACGCCGGCCGCGTGCCCCGTCGCGAAGGCCGTGCCCATGACGCGCAGGGACGCGAAGGCGCGCCGGTCAGCGCTGACCAGTCTGCCAGCGGCCCACAGGTTCTCGAGGGAGGCGGAGCAGATGCTCCCGTAGGGGATGTGGTACCAGCCCTTGTCCCGGATGCCGTTGTAGTCGGTGACGCCGGGAACGGTGTGGTCCTCCATGGGCCAGCCGCACCGGGCGATCCCCTCGTCGCCGCGCTTGCGGCCCGCCGCGACGTCCTCTGCCGCCACGGTCTCGAGGCCCTTGAGGCGCCGCCCCTCGCGGATGCCGAGCTGGGGGCCGGTGGCGGCCAGGAAGGATGCTTCCCACCCGGGGAGGGAGAGCCGGAATGCCTCGAGGTAGTGCCAGGTCAGGCGCCGGGCCTCCACCTCGGCGGCGGAGAGGTCCTGGACGTCGAAGACGTCGCGGTGCTGGTCGGCGAGCAGCAGCATGACCTCGCCCGAGATGGGCATGCGGACGGCGATGCCGTGGTCGCGCGTGAGCGCCGTGCCGGTCAGGGACTCGTAGCGCCGGACGGCGAGGGCCATCCCGTCCGCCGAGAGGTCTGCCTCGGGCGGGACCCCGCCAACGCGCATCACGAGGGTGCTGGCCTGCCGCTCGTCCACGGGGGAGACGAGCGCCTCGGCGTCGGCGGCCGCGATGAGCGCGCCGTCCCCGCTCGCGTCGACGAAGGCGCGGGCGTGGACGCGGAGGCGGCCGCCGCGGTGGGAGACGTCCACTGCGGTGAGGCGCCCGTCCTGCGCGGCCGCGCCGACGAGGTGGCTGTGCAGCAGCAGGGTGATGCCGGCCTCCGCGACGAGCTCGTCGAACACGGTCTTGGTGGTCTCGAGGTCGAGCAGCACCACCGTGTTGCCCGAGGCCTGGAAGGTCTCCGTGCGGTAGATGTCCCGCTTCTGCAGCGCGTCCAGGAACTGCTGGCCGACGCCGGCCACCACCTGCTCGCGCGTCTGGTCGAAGAACCCGCAGTGGGTCAGCACCGAGCTCACGGTCGCGGCGCCGCCGAGGAAGCCGTACTGCTCGACGAGGCAGACCGAGGCGCCGGCCTGCGCGGCGCCGACGGCTGCCGCCACCCCTGCTGCGCCTCCGCCGACCACGGCGACATCGACGTGTGGGTCTTTCGATACTTGTGTCATCCCCCTCATCGTGACCCGGATCACGGCATGTTACAATTGCCCCTTGGGCTCCGGTCCCATGCTTTGCGGGCATACCATGGCCCCATGGAGCTCAGGAGCCTGCACTACTTCTCGACGGTCGCCGAGCTCGGCTCCATCAGCAGGGCCGCCGTCGCCCTCCATCTGACCCAGCCCTCGCTCAGCCGCCAGCTGGCGGCCCTCGAGCGGGAGCTCGGGCACGAGCTGTTCACCCGCACGTCGCGGGGCGCGCAGCTCACCCCGGCCGGCCGCGGCCTCCACGGGCACCTCAGGGTGGTCTTCGCCGAGGTGGACCGGATCCCCGAGGTGCTCCGGACGGCGAGCGAGAGCAAGGAACTGGTCCGGGTCGGGCTGCCGCCGGGCGTGCCGCACGGCTGGCTCTCGGCCGTGGTCCGCCGCGCGCAGGAGGCCATCCCGCAGGCGGACATCTCCCTCCACGAGGCCAGCAGCGACGAGCAGCGGCTCATGCTCAAGGACGGCCGCCTCGAGATCGGGCTGCTCCACCTCGCCCCGCCGGAGTACCCCGCGGAGCGGGTGCTCACACAGCGGATCGGCGTGGCGCTCCCGCCCGACTCGCCGCTTGCCTCTAGGCCCTCCATCCGCTTCGCGGACCTCGCGGGACTGCGGGTCATGGCCCACGCGAACGGCGAGGTGGCCGGGGAGGAGACGCGGCTCCGGGCCGCCTCCAAGGCCGCCGGCGTCACGACCGACTGGATCTTCCGGAGGTTCTCCCAGCACAGCGAGCTCATCGCCATGAGCTCGCGGGCGGACGCCGCGCTCATGACCGAGGCCTCCGCGACCCACAACATGCCCAGCTGGCGCTGGGTCGAGGTGAAGGAAGTCGATGCCGAGGGACACCCGTTGACCGTCGAGACCTGGGCCGCCACGAGCAGCAGCGGGCATCCCTACGTGCAGCGGTTCATCGAGCTGCTCCGCGCGGAGGGACTGGGCGCCCGTGGCTGAGCGCACGATCGTGCTCGTCGGCCCGACCGGGGCCGGGAAGTCCGCCGTCGGGAACGCCCTCGCGCGGCTCCTCGGCGTCCCGTTCCGGGACAGCGACCACGCGCTCGCCGCAGAGCTGGGCCCCATCCCCGAGCTCTACCGGTCGCTGGGGGAGGAGGCGTTCCGCCGGGCCGAGGCGTCCGCGGTGGCCTCGCTGCTCGCGGACCGGGGCCCCGCGGTGCTCTCGCTCGGCGGCGGGGCGGTGCTGGACGACGGCACGCGCCGCCTGCTCGGAGCCGCCACGGTGGTGTGGCTGGACACCGATCTGGCCACCGTCCTGCCGCGGATCGAGGGAGGGCGCCCGCTGTTCGGAGGCGACGTCGCGGAGGCCTGGCAGCGCAACTACGACCGCCGGCGTCCCCTGTACCAGAAGGTGGCGAGCCTGCGGATCGACGCGCGCCGGGGGACGCCGGAGGCGCTGGCCGCCGAGATCGCGGAGGGCCTCCCCGGCTCCCGGTGACGCGGAGCCAGCCGGAAGCCCGGCCTACGCCGCCTGCGCGAGGAACCCCCGGAAGGCGGAGAGGATCACCTCGGAGGGGCGGTGCAGCGCGCCGTGGCCGGCCCGCGGGACCACCAGGCTGGTGCTCCCCGGGAGGGACGCCGCGAGCCCGGCGGCGATGCTCCGGAAGTACGCGGGGCTGTGCGCTCCCGCGAGGACCAGGAGGGGGACCGCGATGCCGGCGTACTCGGCGGCGGCCCGCCGGCTGTCCAGCAGCGCGAGCTCGTGCGCCAGGGAGGGGACCAGCTCCTCCCACGCGTGCCCGTCCTTCGTCAGGTGGGCCGCGGCCCACACGAGCGCCCGCGCCGCGGGGTCGGGCAGCGGCACCTTCGCCAGCAGCGGGTCCATCTCCCGCGAGAAGACCATGACCGCCCCGACGTGGTCGCCCCTGTCGGCCGCGGCCGCCAACGCGGGGAGCGTGCGCGTGGGAAGGCAGCCGTCGATGTTGACGGCGGGGTCGTAGACCGCCACCCGGCTCACCGGCAGGCGGAGCGCAGCCTCCAGCGCGATGCCCCCGCCGAAGCTGTGCCCGAGGACCACCGAGCTGCCCGTCGCCTCCAGGACGGCCTCGAGGTCCTCGAGCTCGGTCTCCATCGAGTACCCGGCCGGCTGCGGGCCCGAACCGCCGCGGCCCCGGCGGTCGTACAGGTGGACCGGGATGGTCGCCGAGAGGCTGCTGGCGAATCTGCCGTAGACGGCGGTGCGAGTCAGGCTGCCCGCCGCGAGGACAGCGCCCGGCCCGGCGCCGAAGCTGTAGACGCGTAAGGAGCCGCCGTCTGCGGTCCTGATGGAGCGGAGCTTGATGGCGACCACGGCGGGCTTCTTCCTCGACTGCTGCGCCCCAGCCCGCACCACTGTGCGGACAGGATAGACCCGCCGGCCGCGCGCTCACCAGCCGCTGCGCGTGGGCGTGTGCCCCTCCCTGGCCTCGGCGGGCATGGCCAGCTCCGCCCGCAGGCCGAGGAGCCGGATGGGCCGGCCGGGCTCGATCGAGGCAGCGAGCTCGAGGGCCCGGGCGAGGACCTCGCCTGGATCGGAGGTCTCGGGGATCTTCCGCCCGTGGCTCGTGGTGTCGAACGGGGCGTACCGGACCTTGAGGGTCAGCCCGACCACCGGCCGCCCCTCGGCCGCGACGTCCTCGAGGACCCGCGCGGCCAGCTCCCGCACGGCACCGTCCACCTGCGCCGCGTCCGTCAGGTCCCGTTGGAAGGTGGTCTCGCGGCTGTGCCCGCGCGCCACCCACGGCGTGCTGTCCACCACGCTCGAGCCGTCCCCGCGCCCCAGCTGCGCGTACCACGGGCCCATCTTCGGGCCGAACTCCGGCACCAGGTCCTGCGGATCGGCCGCGGCGAGCTCGGTGACGGTCCGGATGCCGAGCGCGGCCAGCCGCGCCGACACCTTGGACCCGACGCCCCACAGCTCCTTGGTGGGCAGACCGCCCATGACCTCGAGCCAGTTGGCCGCGGTGAGGCGGAAGACGCCGGCCGGCTTGCCGAAGCCGGTGGCCACCTTGGCCCGGACCAGGGTGTCGCCGATGCCCACGCTGCAGTGCAGCCGCGTCCGCTCGAGGACGGCGGCCTGGAGCGAGCGGGCGTAGGCCTCGGGGTCGTCGGTCTCGACGCCGATGAAGGCCTCGTCCCAGCCGATCACCTGCACGGTCGCGCCGGGCTGGTCGCGGAGGGCGGCCATCACGGCGTCGGACGCCTCGAGGTAGGCCTCCCGGTCCACGGGGAGGATGACGGCGTCGGGCACCTTCCGCGCGGCGATCCGCAGCGGCATCCCGGAGCGCACGCCGTAGGCGCGCGCCTCGTAGGACGCGGTCGAGACCACCGCCCGCTCGGCGGGGTCGCCCCGGCCGCCCACGATGACGGGCAGGCCCGCGAGCTCGGGCCTGCGCAGCACCTCGACCGCCGCGAGGAACTGGTCGAGGTCCACGTGCAGCACCCACGGGCTTCCGCTCATCCCACCAGTGTGCCCCTGAAGCGCCCGGGCCCTACTTGCGGATCGCACCGCTCGATGGCGCCAGGATTCATTTCTTCCAGGCCGGCCCCGGGGTCTTGGACAGGCCGGCGACCACAGCCACCGCGACGGCCACCTGCGCCACCCCAAGGAGCCGTGTGAGGCCCGGACGCTTCTTGAACCAGCCCATGAGCGGAGCCCACGGCCCGAACTCCCACCGTGCGCAATGCTCTACCGGGAACAGAGCGGTAAGCACCCCGTCCCCGATCTCTGCCATGGCCAGCGACTCCACGACCCGGACGTCCATGAGATCCCCTCCCGCACCTGGTTCGATCCCGGCTGACCGGACCGTGGGAAACAGTGTGCCCTGCCCGACCACAGCGGCTTAGAGCTGAAAGCCCTCAATGGCGGAGCCTGCGTCGTCGCCCCGTCAACACGGGCGAGCATGCCAGCACCGCCCCTCCCAGGACCCGGAGCGCCTGCGCCATGCTGGCGTTCATGGACGCGGCCTCGAGCTCGTGGCCAGCACCCCGTACGCCAACGGGACCGTCCAGCTCCACTACCGCCGGCCCCGGTAGAGTCCAGCCATGCCGACCTCCGAACCCGCCGCCGACACCGCCACCCTCGAAGCCCTCCTCCCGGAGGGCCGGGTCCTCACGGCGCAGGCCTCCCTCGCCGGCTACCTCCACGACGAGGGCGAGTGGGCCGTCTACGGCGCCCCACGCGCCGTCGTGCGTCCGGAGAGCACCGAGGAGGTGGCCGAGGTGGTGCGCTGGTGCGCGCAGACCGGCACCCCGCTCGTGGCGCGCGGGGCCGGGACGGGGCTCTCCGGGGCGGCGAACGCGATCGAGGGCTGCGTCGTCGTCTCCTTCGAGCGGATGAACGCGGTCCTCGAGGTCAACGCTGCTGAGCGGTGGGCGCGGGTCCAGCCGGGCGTGGTCAACGACGACCTGCGCGCCCACGTGGCCCACCACGGCCTGTGGTACCCGCCGGACCCAGCGTCGTCGCCGTGGTCCACGATCGGCGGCAACGTCGCCACCAACGCCGGCGGCATGTGCTGCGTCAAGTACGGCGTGACCCGGGACTACGTGCTCGAGCTCGAGGTGGTCACGGGCAGCGGCGAGGTCACCCGGCTGGGCACCCGCACGGCGAAGGGCGTGGCGGGCTACAACCTCGTGGGCCTCATCGTCGGCTCCGAGGGCACGCTCGCCGTGGTGACCGAGGTCGTGGTGCGGCTGCGGCCGCTGCCGCCGGCGCCGATCACGGTGGCCGGCATGTTCGACTCCCTCGTCGACGCCGGCCGCGCCGTGGCGCTCGTGGCCGAGTCCGGGATCAGCCCCTCGGTGCTCGAGCTCGTGGACCGCCACTGCCTCAAGGCCGTGGACGACTGGAAGCACATGGGCCTCTCCACCGACGCGAACGCGGTGCTGATCGGCCGCACCGATGCGCGCGGCGAGCAGGGCCGGTTCGAGGCCGCCGAGCTCGCCCGCTGCTTCGAGGAGGCCGGGGCCAGCGTCGCCGCCGTCTCGGCCGACGAGCAGGAGTCCGAGGCCCTCTACGCCGCCCGCCGCCTGGCCTACCCGGCGCTCGAGCGGCTCGGGCCCGTCCTCACCGAGGACGTGTGCGTGCCCAGGGCCAGGGTCCCCGAGGTCCTCGCCCGGATCGAGGAGATCGCCGCGGCCCATGACGTGCTCATCGCCAACATCGCCCACGCCGGGGACGGCAACCTCCACCCGCTCATCATCACCGAGCCCGGGGACGAGGCCGCGAAGGCCCGCGCCCACGCCGCGTTCACCGAGATCATCGACGCCGCCCTCGCCGCCGGCGGCACCGTCAGCGGCGAGCACGGCGTGGGAACCCTCAAGCTGGACGGGCTCGCCAAGGAGCTCCCGCCGGCGAGCCTGGCCCTGCACCACGCGGTCAAGCACGCCCTCGACCCGCACGGCATCCTCAACCCCGGCCGCGCCATCCCGCCGCTCGCGTAGGCGGGGCAGGGGAGCGCCGCGCACGACGGCGGGCGGCCGGCCCGGGCGGGGACGCCCGCCGGCCGCCGCGCTTTCCTCCTCCGCGCACGCCCTCTGCAAGGCTTGTGCGAGTTTCCCCCAAGATCGCCCTGCCCGGCCCCTACCCGTCCGTAGCGTGGTGTGCGGAGCTGGCCGCCGGCCAGCGTCAACGCACCCGCGGCAGGCCCTGGACCCCCTGCCGCGCACGTTCACAAGGGGGCGGTCCTCATCAGGAAGCTACTCTCCGCCGCGGGAACGGCGCTGCTCATCGCGGCAGCGCTCGCCACCGGCACCACCGCCGCGACCGCGGCACCACCCGCCAAGGCGGCCAGCCACTCGGTCAAGGTCTGCGCCGACGCCAGGCCGGGCGAGGCCGCGTGCGCCGCCCGGGCAGCCACCGACCCGGCCGGCAGGCGCATCACCAGCAACGCCCTGCCGCCCGCGAGCGCCCTCACGCCCGCCCAGCTGCGCTCGGCCTACAACCTCACCGGCACCGCCTCCGGCGGCAGGACCGTCGCGATCGTCGACGCCTACGGCTACCCGAACCTTGAGCGCGACCTCGCCGCCTACCGGAAGCAGTTCGGCCTGCCGGCGTGCACCACGGCCGGCGGCTGCCTCAAGGTCCTGAACCAGACGGGCGGCACCAAGCTGCCCCGGTTCGACCTCGGCTGGGCGCAGGAGCAGGCCCTCGACGTCGACGCCGTCTCCGCCGCCTGCCCGGACTGCAAGATCGTGGTCCTGCAGGCCAGCACGGCGTCCTTCACCAACCTCGGCACCGCCGTCCAGACGGCGGCCAAGCTGGCCGGCGTCGTGGCCATCTCCAACAGCTACGGCGGCTCGGACGCCTCCGACGCCACCTACGGGAAGTACTACAACTTCCCCGGCATCGCGGTCACGGCCAGCGCCGGCGACAACGGCTACCAGGGCGCCTCCTACCCGGCGGCCTCCTCCTACGTCACGGCGGTGGGCGGCACGAGCCTCAACCAGGCCTCGACCGGGCGCGGCTGGACCGAGTCCGTCTGGTCCGGCACCGGCTCGGGCTGCTCGGCCTACAACGCCCCGCTCGCCGCGGCGGCCGGCTCCACCACGGGTTGCGCGAAGCGGGCGATGAACGACGTCGCCGCCGCCTCCGACCCGTCCAACGGCGGCCTCGCCGTCTACTACCCGACCTCGAGCACGAGCTCCACGTGGGGCGAGTTCGGCGGCACCAGCGAGGCCTCCCCGATCATCGCCTCCGTCTACGCCCTCTCCGGCAACACCGGCTCGAAGGCCGCCGGCACCTACGCCAACAGCATCCCGTACGCCCACACCGGGTCGCTGTACGACGTCGCCTCCGGCTCCAACGGCACCTGCACCACCGCCCAGTGGTGCACCGCCCGCACCGGCTGGGACGGCCCCACCGGACTCGGCACCCCGAACGGCACCGGCGGCTTCTGACCGCCCGGCCCTTCGGCCACAGGCCCTGGCGGCCCGGGCCCGCGTTTCTCATGGGGGGACGCGGGACCGGGCCGCCGGGCGTTTCCGGTGTTTCAGGCGTGCTCCGGAGTGCCGGGTGTTGCTGCCGCGTTATCGGTGTTTGCCCCGGGCAACCTGTGCGTTCCACCATGGGTCGGCGAGGAAATCTGGGGCCCCGCAGCACAGGGTCGGACTCTGTCCGGCCATGGCGAAGAGCGGAAGGCACGCCCATGCACCCCCAGAGCTCCTCCTCCCCGGCGGGCACGATCATGGTCCTCGGCGGCGACGGCTACCTCGGCTGGACGCTGGGGCTGGCCCTCGCCAGCCGCACCGGCCGGCAGGTGGTCCTCGTGGACAACCTCATCAAGCGCCGGTGGGAGAAGGAGGCGGGGGCGAAGGTCCTCGTGCCCCTCAAGACCCCCAAGGCGCGCATCGCCGAGTACGAGCGGCTCTTCGGCGGCCAGAACCTCTCGTTCGAGAAGGTCGAGCTCCTGGACTCCGGCGCCGTGGAGCGGGTCATCGCGAAGTACCGGCCCGCCGTCGTCATCAACGCCGCCCAGCAGCCCTCGGCCCCGTTCTCGATGAGCAGCGCCAAGAACGCCGCCGCCACGTTCTCGAACAACATCGTGGGCCACCTCAACGTCCTGTGGGCCCTCGCCGGCCTGAGCAAGGCGACCACCTACATCAAGCTCGGCTCGGCCGGCTGCTACATGGGCACGGACACGGACTACATCCCGCTGGAGAAGAAGGACTTCACCTTCGAGGACCACGGGGCCCAACACCAGGTCCTGCAGGGCTTCCTGCCCATGCAGGCCACCGACTTCTACCACCAGTCAAAGATCACCGACCTGCTCATCGACGACCTCTGCTCGAAGATCTGGGGCCTGAAGGTGATCACCGTCCAGCAGGCCACGATCTTCGGCGCCACGATCCCGGAGAACCACCCCGAGGAGTGCGCCGGCCTCGCCGCCCGGTTCAACTACGACTCGGTCTTCGGCACCGTCTTCAACCGGTTCGTGTGCCAGATGGTGATCGGCCACCCCCTCACGGTCTACGGGGACGGAAGCCAGAAGACGGGCCTGATCAGCCTCGAGGACACCGTCGAGAACTTCCTCGAGTTCACCGACCTCGACGTCGCCCCGGGCGAGCACCAGGTGCTGCACAACTACACGCACCGGCTGAGCATCAGCGAGATCGCCCAGCGGCTCGCGGCCATCGACCCCTCCACCGAGATCAGGCACCTCGCCAACCCCCGGCAGGAGCCGGTCGGCCGGCTGGACCCCCACGTCGAGGTGCACGGGGCCATCGCGGCCCGGCACGCCGACAAGGAGGCCCGGCTCCAGGCGGACATGGCCGCCATGCTCGAGTTCACCGACCGCTACCGGGACAACATCGACCCCTCGATCATCCTGCCCACCGTGGAGTGGTCGGTGGAGGAGACCGAGGCCCCGGCACCGGCCCGGCGGGACCTGGGCGTCCGCCCCGCCCCGGCCTTCTACCGCGAGGTCGCCGAGGGCTAGCTCCGGACTCGATCAGCTCCCACCCCGATCAGCTCCGGGGCGCGGTCAGCTCCGGGCGCGGTCCAGGAAGTCGCGGGTATGCCGGGCGAGGACCTCGGCCTCCTCGAGCGTGGACTCGTGGATGAAGGACATCCGCGCCACGTCCTCGATGACCTTGATGTAGACGTTGCGCTCCTGGAGGTACGCGGCCAGGGCGGCCGGATCGGCGGCGCGCAGGGAGACGATGTTGCTCTGGCGCGTGCCGTGGTCGATGAAGTCGATCCCGTGCTCCCGCAGGACGGCCTTGATCCCCGCCAGCAGGGCGACGTTCTTCTCCTGGACCGCGTCCATGCCCAGGGCGTTGAGCTCGTGCAGCGACGCGTGCAGGGCCGCGAGCCCGGCGACGTTCTGGGTGCCGTCCTGGAAGCGCGCGGCCGTGTCCTTGAGGACGTAGGACTCCTCGTCGAAGCGCTCCATGCTGCGGATGCCCACGCGGCTGTGGCGCAGGGACGGCATCAGCCCGCGCCGCACATACATGAACCCGATGCCCATGCCCGCACGCAGGTACTTCTGGCCGCCGCACACGAGGAGGTCCACGGGCGTCTCGGCCAGGTCGATCGAGCGCACGCCGATGTGCTGGACGGCGTCGATCACGAGGAAGATGCCCCGTTCGCGGCACACGCGCGAGAGGAGGGCCAGGTCCGGCATGAACCCGTCGTAGCGCTGGGCCGAGGACATGCTGATGGCCCGGGTCCTGGGGCCGATGGCCCCGAGCAGGCGGTGGAAGGCCGCCTCGTTGTCGCGGCCCGTGATGACAGTGACCGTCACCCCGTCGTGGCGCTTGCGCAGCCAGGGCAGGAGGTTGGCCGGGTACTCGTTGCCGAGGACCAGCACCTCGTCGCCCGGGTCGAGGGGCAGCACCTCGCTGGCGATGACGATGCCCTCGGTCGTGTTCTTGAGGTACGTGACCTCCTCCGGCGCGCAGTTCAGGAGCCGCGCGGCCTCCTCGGCCATCTCCTCGGCCAGGCGGTCGTAGCGGTAGAGCACCTCGGGGGGCCCGTACTGGTAGAAGTCCGCCATGAAGTCCCGGGCGGCCTCGTAGGCGGTCCGGCTCATCGGGGCGACGGTCGCGTAGCTGAAGAAGGTCTTCTCGGAGAGCGGCTTCATGGTGCTGCGCAGCCTACTGGACCGGTGCCCTCGCGGGGGAGAGGTTGCGGTCGGCGAGCCCGGTCAGCACGGGCAGCGCCGCCTCGAGCGCGGCGCGCTCGGCGGGGGAGAGCCGGGAGATGTCCGCGGCCAGCCGGCTCGTCCCCTCCCGCCGCACGTCGTTGAGGGTGGCGCGGCCCGCCTCGGTGAGATCGAGGACGACGGCGCGCCGGTCGCCGTCGTGCGCCCGTCGCCGCACCCAGCCGCCCGCCTCCAGCACCTCCGTGAGCCGGGACATGCTGGGCGCCGTGATCCCCAGGTTCGCCGCGAGGTCGGCGGGGCGCTGCGTCCCGCACCGGTCCAGGGCCGCGAGGGCGGCGAGCCGGGACGGGGTGAGGCCGCGCTCGCCGGCGTCGGCCCGCAGGTAGAACGCGAGCCGGTTGACCGCGGTCCGCAGCCCGGCCGCGAGGGCCACCGCGCCGGCGTCGTCCGCGTTCACCGCCGGCCCTCCTCAGCAGGGTCGCCGGCCCCCGCGCCGGCCGCGGCGCCCGAGTCCACGCCGGAGGAGGTGCCGGGGTCCACATAGCGCTCGCCGCGCAGGGCCGAGGCGACCGCGGCGATGAGGCACGCCGCCACCGCGAACCCGAACGCCACGGCAAGGCCGGCGGCGAACGGGCCGGAGATGAGCGAGGGGAAGAACGCCCGCCCGGTGAGGTACTGGACGTTCTGCGCCGGCAGCGCCCCGAGCACCTGCGGGCCCAGGAGCGTCTGGACCGGGTTGTAGCCCAGCAGCGAGGCGAACAGCACCCCCACGGGCGGGAGGGAGGCGACGCGGCTGGCAGCGGCGGCCGGCACGCCCTGCGCCGTGAGGCCCGCGGTGAGGGTCTGCGGGAGGGAGCCGGCCAGGCCCGTGATCATGAGGGAGAAGAAGATCCCGATCGAGAGCACCATCGAGGAGTTCTGGAACGTGGTGCTCATCCCGCCGCCCACCCCGCGCTGGCCCGGCGGGAGGCTGTTCATGATGCCGGCCCGGTTCGGGGCGGCGAACAGGCCCATGCCCACGCCGTTGGCGAGCAGGGCCAGGGCGAAGACCCAGTAGTCGAAGTCCACCGGCAGGGCCAGCAGCCACAGGAAGCTCGCGGCCGCGACCACCATGCCGCCGGTGGCGAGGAAGCGGGCGCCGAAGCGGTCCGAGAGCCAGCCCGAGGTGGGGCCGGCCACGAGGAAGCCCACGGTGAGGGGGAGCATGTAGATGCCGGCCCACAGCGGGGTGGACTCGAAGCTGTAGCCGTGCCGGGGGAGCCAGATCCCCTGCAGCCAGATGATGAGGATGAACATGAGCCCGCCGCGCCCCAGCCCGGAGAGCAGGCTCGCGAGGTTCCCGGCGGAGAACGCCCGGATGCGGAACAGGTCCAGCCGGAACATCGGGTCCGAGGTGCGCAGCTCGATCACGCAGAACACCACGAGCACGCCCACGCCGCCGAGCAGGGCCGCGAGGACCCACGGGTTGGCCCAGCCCATGGTGGCCCCGCCGTAGGGCTGGATGCCGTAGGTGATGCCCACGAGCACCGCGACCAGGCCCACGGCGAAGGTCAGGTTGCCCCACCAGTCCATGCGCGAGCGCGGCCGGGTGCCCTGCTCGTGCAGGCGCAGGGACGCCCAGACCGTCCCGAACAGGCCCACGGGCACCGAGACGAGGAACACGAGATGCCACTCGAGCGGGGCGAGGACGCCGCCGAGGATCAGGCCGAGGAACGAGCCGGCGATGCCCGCCACCTGGTTCAGGCCCAGACCCAGCCCGCGCTGGTTGACCGGGAACGCGTCCGTGATGATCGCGCTCGAGTTGGCCATGAGCAGCGCCCCGCCCACGCCCTGCAGGATGCGCATCGCGATGAGCCACACCGCCCCGGCCGTGCCCGTCAGCCACGTGGCCGAGAGCAGGATCGAGAAGGCGGTGAAGATCGCGAACCCGGCGTTGTACATCTTCACCCGCCCGTACATGTCCCCGAGGCGGCCGAAGCTGACCACGAGCACCGCCGTGACCACGAGGTAGCCCATGATGAGCCACAGCAGCAGGCTCGTGTTGGAGGGCTCGAGCGGGTTGATGCCGATCCCGCGGAAGATGTCCGGCAGCGCGATCAGCAGGATCGAGGAGTTGATGGTGGCCATGAGGACGCCCAGCGTCGTGTTCGACAGGACGATCCACTTGTAGTGCGGGCTCGCGAGATCGCGCTCTGCGTGGGCCGCGCGGCGTGCCCGGTACGTGCTGACGGTGTTCAGGCCCACGCGGACTCCCAACTCTGCTCTTGCGAGGCGGGTGCGAGTTAGTTGACGTCCACTAACTACCGTACGCCCGGTGCCCTGCCCCGGGGCCTGCCACGGCGAGGTTTCTTCCAGCTACTGCCCAGTTGCCCTACTGCCCGGCGCCGAGGGCACCTACCCTCTAAGCAAGGGCTGGCCGTCGCCAGCGACAAGGGCAGATGCGGCAGGCACAAGGTCGGCCTGCTGCGTCCGGACGCCAGGAGGAGCCCCCCATGATCAGCAAGCTACTGTCCGCCGCCGGGGCTGGACTGCTCGTGGTGGCGGCGCTCACCGCCGGGGCCCCAGCAGCCAGCGCCGCACCGCCCGCCGCGGCCCACGCCGCCCCCCTCGTGGTGCGGGGCGCCGCTGACCCGTCCATCCAGATCTGCCCGCCCCCGGGACCCGGGCAGGTGGCCTGCGCCGCCCGCCAGGCGATCGACGCCGTCGGCCGGGCCGCCGGCGGCGCGGCGGCCCCGCCCGCCGGAGCCCTCACGCCCGCCCAGCTGCGCGCGGCCTACAACCTCAAGGGCACCGCCTCGGGCGGCCGGACGGTCGCGATCGTGGACGTGTTCGGCTACCCGAACCTCGAGCGGGACCTCGCCGCCTACCGGAAGCACTTCGGCCTTCCCGCGTGCACCACGGCGAGCGGATGCCTGAAGATCGTCAACGAGAACGGCGGCAAGGCCCTGCCCAGGTTCGACCTCGGCTGGGCCCAGGAGCAGGCCCTCGACGTCGACGCCGTCTCTGCCGCCTGCCCGGACTGCAGGATCGTGGTCCTGCAGGCCAGCACCACCGAGCTCACGAGCGTGGGCACCGCCGTCCAGACCGCGGCGAAGATGCGCGGCGTCGTGGCGATCTCCAACAGCTACGGCGGCGCCGACGCCTCCGACGACGCCTACGGGAAGTACTACAACGTGCCCGGCATCGCCGTGACCGCCAGCGCCGGCGACTCCGGCTACCAGGGCGGGTCCTACCCCGCGACGTCCTCCTACGTCACCGCGGTGGGCGGCACGAGCCTGAGCCCGGCGCCCGGAACCAAGCGGGGCTGGGCCGAGAGCGCCTGGGCAGGCACCGGCTCCGGCTGCTCGGCCTTCAACGACCCGCTGGGCGCGGCCGACGAGTACGGCACCGGGTGCGACAACCGCGCGATGAACGACGTCGCCGCGGCCTCCGACCCCGCCCACGGCGGCCTCGCGGTCTACTACCCGACTTCGGCGACGAGCTCCACGTGGGGCCAGTTCGGCGGCACCAGCGAGGCGTCCCCGATCATCGCCTCCGTCTACGCCCTCGCCGGCCACACGGGCTCGAAGGCCAAGGACACGTACGCGAACAGCATCCCGTACGCGCATTCGGAGGGGCTGTTCGACGTGGAGTCCGGCTCCAACGGCACCTGCACCCCCGCCCTGTGGTGCACCGCCGGTCCGGGCTGGGACGGCCCGACCGGGCTCGGCACCCCGAACGGCATCTGGGGGTTCTGACCGGGGACCAAAGCCTCACGCGGCAGCAGGCCTCCCAGGAGGATCATGGGCACCACAGCCCGGGATCTTCCTGGGCCGGCCTGAGGGGTCATGATGCGCCGCTTCCCAGCCGTCCTTGCGATGGTCGCGCTGCTGGTCCTCACCGGCTGGACGGCCGGGGGCGGCCCGCTGCCCGTCCTCGTCCCCGCCCTCAACGGGATCGACACGCACTACGAGCAGCTCGGCGGCGCCGCCTCGTTCCTCGGCACGCCGCTGGGCCCGGAGTACCCACTGGCCGGCGGCGCCGCGCGGGACTACCAGGGCGGGAGCATCTACTGGAGCGCGGCCACGGGCGCCTGGGAGGTCCATGGCGGGATCCGCACCGAGTACCTCGGGCGGGGCGGGCCCGGCGGCTTCCTCGGCTTCCCGCGCACCGACGAGACCACCACGCCCGGGGCGGCCGGACGCTACAACGACTTCGCCGGCGGCTCGGTGTACTGGAGCCCCGCCACCGGGGCGCACGAGGTCCACGGCGGAATCCGCGCCGAGTACCTCGCCCGCGGCGGCCCGGCCGGCTTCCTCGGCTTCCCCCTCCGGGATGAGAGCCCCACCCAGGCGCCGACCGGCCGCTACAGCGACTTCACGGGCGGCTCGGTGTACTGGAGCCCCGCGACGGGGGCGCACGAGGTCCACGGGGCCATCCGGACCCGGTACGTCGGGCTGGGCGGCACCGCGGGCATCCTGGGCTTCCCGGTGACGGACGAGATCGCGGCCCCGGACGGCGTGGGCCGCTACAACCACTTCAGCGGCACGAACGGCTCCTCGGTCTACTGGAGCCCGGCCACGGGCGCGCATGAGGTGATCGGCGGGATCCGGGCCCGCTGGGCGTCGCTCGGCTGGGAGCACGGCCGGCTCGGCTACCCGCTCACCGGCGAGTACAGCATCACCGGCGGCCGGCGCAGCGACTTCCAGCACGGCGCCGTCCTGTGGAGCTCGGCCAGCTCCACGAGCCAGGTGGTCTACGCGGGCCTCCCGTCCGCGCTGATGGGTGCGGACCTCGAGCGCATCCCGACCACCCACAGGGTCGTCGCCCTGACCTTCGATGCCGGCGCCAACAACGCCGCCGTCCGCTCCATCCTCAACACCCTCGCGGTCAACGGCGTCCCCGCGACGTTCTTCCTCACGGGCGCGTGGGCGAACCTGTTCCGCTCCGACGTGGCCGCGATCGTCGCAGGCGGGCACACCGTGGGGAACCACTCCATGACGCACCCGTACTTCACCGCGCTCACGGACGCCCAGATCGCCGCCGAGGTGGGCGGCGCGCAGTCCGCGATCCTCGGCGCGGGCGCCGATCCCCGGCCGTTCTTCCGGTTCCCCTACGGCGACCGGAACGCCCGGACCATCGCGGACGTCAACGCCGCCGGGTACGCCGCGATCCGCTGGACCGTGGACACGCTCGGCTGGGAGGGCACCGTGGGCGGGACCCGCGGGCCGGACTTCGTCCTGCAGCGGGTCCTGGCCGCGGCGCAGCCTGGCGAGATTGTGCTCATGCACCTCGGTTCGAACCCGGACGACGGCTCGACCCTGGACGCGGCCGCCCTCCCTGCGGTCATCGCGCAGCTGCGCGCCGCGGGCTACGGATTCGTGACGCTCGACGCCGCGCTCGGCTAGCGCCTCGCGGCCCAGGGCACGGTGGTCTCAGGCGCGGTGACCCGGATGCGGGCTCACAGCTGCGGGCTCACACGGGGAACCGCAGCAGGTGCCAGTAGGGCGAGCCCGGCGTGACGTAGGCCCACTGGTACTCGTCGACCCCGATGCTCGGCAGCCACAGCCAGTTGCCTACCACCACGAGGCCCGGACACGAGTAGCCGCACGCAGGGGGAGGCGGCGGGGTCGCGGCAGCTTCCACTGCCGGCCCGATCAGGAGCAGCGAGGCGGCGACCGCCACCGTGCCCCTGAGCTTCTTCATCTTCATGGTCCATCCTGTCGAGACCCCGAGACCAGGAGACAGGTTCCCTCAGTCCAGCCATTGTCCCGGGCGCCGGTCTCCCCGGTCAACGGACGGCGCCCCGAAGTCAGTGCGGACCATCACCTATCGGCCCGCGAGGTCGTCTGCCACCCGCCGGAGGTCTTCCATCCAGCCCTTCGACCGGTTCGGCTGCCGGCCGGCACCTTCGAAGTTCTGCAGCGCCTCGGCGAGGCTGTCCAGGGCGGCGGAGATGTTGGCCTTCACGGCGCTGTAGCCCTCGTTCGAGCGCGGGTCCGAGGAAACACCCGCGAGCAGCTCTGCTCCGGCGCGCACCACCAGGGACGCCTCAAGTTCGTTCATGGGGGAACTTCCTCACGGGGGAAGGAGCGGAGCCGGGCCAGAGGAGACGCCGCGGACGGCCGACGGCCGTAACGGACCAGTATCCTCCACTCCGGGCCCTGAGGACAGCGGCGAACTCTGGGCCGGGAAGCGTGCGGTACCGTGGAGGGATGCCCTACACTAGCTCGCCCCTGGCCCCGAGGGGTGGCGAGCGGGCACTGACGATCCCCGAACTGGCCGACGTCCTCGGCGCTGACGCCTTCAGCAATCCGCGCTACCACGGTTACGGCGAGTGCGACGAGGAGACGAGGCACCAGCTGCACAGGGTGCGCCACGCCCCCGAGGCCCTGGTCCGCATCTACCGCGCCCTTCCCCCCGGCGTCGGCCAGATCAACCCCGGTGACTGGGTCACGCTCTCCCAGGACTACGCGCGCCAGCACGCGATGCGTGACGACGACGCAGCCAACGACTGGCCGATCGTCTTCGCCGACGTCCCGGCGCGCACCGTGATCACCGACGGCAAGGACCTCGACCAGTACGGGTACGCCGGGCCGCCGCTCACCGGACTGCGGGACAGCGCCGCGGGCGACGCGCCGTAACCCCGTAGGCCCGTAACCCCGTAGCCCCAACGTGAGGGGTCATGTCCCAACGTTGAGGGGTCATATCCCTCAGGGACATGACCCCTCAACTCAGGGACATGACCCCTCAGCTCAGCCCGTAGGCCCGTGGGCCGGCGGCGCGGGGCGCCTGGACTCACGCCACCTCGTAGACCCTCCCGAGCGCCGGCAGGTGCATCAGCACCCGCACCACGGGCCGCCCGGTCGCCGCCTGGACCGCGCGCCGGTAGGTGTCCATCTGCCCGAGGTAGTGGGCGCGGATGTGCCCCGCCGGGTCGTGGCCGGGATACGTCTTGTGGTCCACGAGCACGAACCCGTCCGGGCCCTCGAGCAGCAGGTCGATCCAGCCCTCCATGGTCTGCCCCTCCGGCCGCCAGCCGATGGCCGCCTCGCGGTGGCGCACCCAGCCGGGGAACTCGGCGTCCAGCCAGGCCTCGAAGCGCTCGCCGGCGGCCGTGAGCAGCGAGGCGTCGATGGTCCTCGCGACGCCCCAGCGTCCGACGAGGCGCTCGGCGAGGCGCGTGCGCCCGGCGGGGTCGAGGGTGCGGAACTCCGTCCCGAGGTAGGCGTGCACCGCGCTGCCCACCGCGCCCCAGTCTTCGGCGCCGTGCGCTGCCAGGGGCGTGCCGAGCACGGCGGCCTCCCTGATCTCGGCCTCGAGCCCCTCCGAGGGCACCTCGCTCGCCTTCAGCCGGGCCGGCCGCCGCACGACGCCGGCCCCTGCCGCGGGCGCGTCGACGAACCGCGGCGACCACTCGGCGTCGTCCGCCACCGGTTCCGCCGGCTGCAGGCACGCGAGCCGGGCCGGCACCGCCGTCTCCCGGCACACCGTCACGGATCCGTCGGCGGGCTCCTCGGCCGCCTTCCACGCGACGAGGCCCTCGATCCCGAGGTCGTTGAGCAGCCCGGGGGAGCCGTTCTTCGCCGTGAGCACGGTGGTCTCCGCGGCGCGGGTCATGCCGACGTACATGAGCCGGGCCTGGTTGCGCTGCTCGCGGGCGAGGAACCGCGCGGCGGCCTCGGACTGCTGGGCCCGCTGGTCCAGCGCCGACCCGCCGTAGGGGAACGGGCTGGGCCACAGCCGGATCCACCGCCCCGCGAGGGGATCGGCGAGGTCCAGCTCGCGGGTCTGCTCCACACCCGTGCCGAACGGCCGCGCCTTCGCCTCCTTGTCCAGGCTCTCCATGACCACCACGGGCCACTCGAGCCCCTTGGCCCGGTGGTACGTGAGCACGTTGACCACATCCGGGCCGGAGTTCTCCGCCGACTCGTGCTCGTCCGAGGCGAAGAACTCGAGGAACCCGCGCAGGGTGGCCGGCTCCCGGAGCGCCCGGCACCGCTCGTAGTACAGCTCCACGGCGCCCCGGAAGGCATCCAGGTTCCGCAGCCGCCGCTCGGGGGCGGACCAGCCCGCGATCAGCCGCGGCAGGCCCAGCACGCCGGTCACGGCCTCGAGGACCTCCGTGGGCGTCGCGGCCGCGGCCTGCCTGCGCAGCGTGTCGAGGGCCGCGACCACGGGCGCGGCCCGCCACGCATCGTGCACCAGGCGGGGCCCGGCCACCACCTCGCCCGCCTCGTTGCGGACGCGCTCCCGGGGCACGACGGCGCCTAGCAGCTCCTGCTGCCACACCAGGTGCGAGGGGTGCTCCGGATGCAGGGCCACGAGCTCGGCGAGGGCCACGGTGTCGTACCGGTCGGCGACGTACGCCATCCCAGCGCGGGTGAGCTGCACCTCGCGGGCGCCGCCGAGCGCGCGCGGGTCCAGGCTGGCCCGCAGGCCCAGCGCGTCGAGCGCCGCCGCGACCGCGCGGACCTCGGCGTTGGTGCGGGCCAGGACGGCCACGTCGCAGGGCCGCAGCCCGGGGCGCCGTTCCAGCAGGTCCTGCACCCCGGCTGCGGTGGCCCGGAGCCGGTCCTCGGCCCGGCCCGCCGGCCGGGTCCATGCCTCGACGCTCCCCGTGTCCGCGCCGTAGGCGGCGGCGCGGGCGGGCGGCAGCTCGAGGTGCACGGACTCGGCCGCCATCCCGTGGTCGGCGAAGACCCGCTCGAACACGGCATTGGAGAGGTCCACGACCGCCTGCCGCGAACGCCACGTGTGCGAGAGCTGCTCGCGCCGCTCGGCCGGGACCTGGGCCATCACGGCCTCCATGAGCTCCGGGTCCGTGCCGCGGAACTCGTAGATGGCCTGCTTCGGGTCTCCCACCCACACCGAGCGGCGCACGAGGGCTCCGAGCTCGAGGAACAGGGCCAGCTGGAGCGGGCTCGTGTCCTGGAACTCGTCCACGACGAGCACGTCGATGCGGGCGCGGAACGACTCCTGGAAGGCGCGGTTGTGCCGGGCGAGGTCGAGGACCCTGGCCTCCTGGTCCACGAAGTCCATGAGGGCGTTGTCCCGTTTGAACTGCTCGTACGCGTCGAGAGAGTCCGCCGCGCAGCGGAACAGCCCGCGGACGTAGCCCTCGAGGTCCGCGTGGAGCACCGGGTTGGAGAGCAGCTCGGCAGCGATCCGGTCGCGCAGCGGGCCGAAGATCTTCTTCAGCGGCGCCGGGGCGCCCGAGCCGAGGAAGCCGCGCCACACCTCCCACGGGGTCGTCTCGACGCTCTGGGCCCGGGCGATCCTGTCGAGGACCTTGGGGTGGTTCTCCTGGAAGGACTTCGTGGTGAGGTTCGCGGCGCTGCCGTCCTCGTGCACGCCGCGGGCCACGGTCCGGTCCAGCTCGGCCCGCAGCGCGTGCAGCTCGCGGAACCACTCGGCGCGGCGGTCCTCCCCGGCGGGGTCCAGGAAGCCCCGGAAGCCGGCCCACGAGGGGTCCGCGCACCCCCGGACCGCGTTGGCGTCCAGCTGGTTGGCGCGGGCCAGGTTCACGATCCGCTGGAGGGTCTCCTCCCACGACTCCACCCCATACCCCTGGGCGAGGTCGGGGTGGGTGCCCAGGCGCACGGCGATGGGGGCGAGCTCCTCGGCGTGCCGCGCCCGGACCTCGTCGGTGGCGAGCCGGAACATGGCCTGGAGCTGGTCCTCGCCGATCACCTCGAGCGCGGGGGAGAGGCCGGCGTCGATCGCGTACTCCGCGAGCAGCTGCCCGCAGACGCTGTTGACCGTGCCGATCAGGCTCGCCCCGAGCTGCTGGGACGCCGCCGCGAGGGCAGGCGACGTGCGCTCGGCGTCGAGGAGCCGGGCCGCGATCCGCTCCCGCAGCTCGCCGGCGGCCTTCTTGGTGAAGGTCGTGGCCATGATCTTCTCCGCCGGGGTGCCGGCAGCGATCTCCTGGACGATCTTCTCCGTGAGCGTGTAGGTCTTCCCCGTTCCCGCGCTCGCGGAGACCATCGTGACGTTCTGCAGCAGGCGCGCGCTCATGAGTAGTCCCCCTTCAGCCCGCACAGGGCCCCGAACCGGCAGAACCGGCAGCCCGGCTCGACGTACAGGCGGCCCACCGCGGTCTCCGCGTCCTTGACGGTGGTGGGCTCCCCGCCCTCGGCGGCCGCCGCCTCGGCCTGCGCCGCGGCGAACGCCTGCTCCACTGGCCCGGTCGCCGTCACCCTGCCGGCGAGGACCTGCTCGACCGTGAACTCTGCCGAGCGGACAGCCCGGCCCCACAGCTGGCCGGGGTCCTCGTCGCGCGGGATGGGTGCCCCGAAGTGGGTGTGCGCGGAGGCGAACGCGTGCTGCTTGAGGAGGAAGTACGCGGTCGGGTCGTCCGGCGGGGCCTCGCCCTCGTGCAGCGCCCACTGGTACAGGGCCAGCTGCAGGGCGGTGCCCTCCTTGATCTTCTGGCGCAGGTGCTTGGCGGAGCTGTACCACTTGAGGTCCACCACCACGGTGCGGCCCGCCTCGTCGATCCCCACCGCGTCGGCGCTGCCGCGCACCGGGACAGTCAGGACGCCGTCCGGGGTCACCAGCTGCAGGTCCTTCGTGATCGGCTTCTCGACTTCCTGCAGCGTCACGCCGCCCTTCTCGAGGCCGCGGAAGAATTCCCGCGCGGCGACCGTGACCGCGTCCACCACCGTGAGCCGGCGCGCCTTCTGCCCGGGCAGGAGCAGCTCGGAGGCGAGCTGGGGGAGCAGCTGATCGATGACCTCGGCGATCTCCCGGTCCTCGGGCACGGCCCGGTGGGCCCCGCGCAGCCGCCCGTGCAGGACCTCGATGACCCGGTGCGCGAACGAGCCGATCATGCGGCTGCCCTCCGGGATGTCCGCCGCGTCCGGCACGCGCAGGCCGCCCTTGCGCTCGAGCGCCCACCGCATCGAGCAGCCCAGCAGCACGTCGAGCTGCGAGTAGGACATGGTCTCCGGGGCCAGCGCGGGGTTCGCTCCGACCTCCTGCAGCGGATCGGGCGCCGCCGGCCGGTGTGCGGCGGCCTGGGCGAGCCGTGCGGTGCGGCCCGCGAGGCGCCACACGCCGTCCCCGTCGGTGAGCTGCCGCGGCGCCCGCGTGGCCCGCTCGATCCGCCCGCCGAGTCCGGTCCCCGTCTCGGCAGGGGGGCCGTAGCGTTCCACGAGGGATTCGAGCAGCGGATTCGGGCCCACGCGCTCTCCGTTGCGCTGCGCGGCCTGCACGAGCACGAGCCTGCGGCACCGGCCCGCGGCGGCGAGGGTCTCGCGCACCGCCAGCGCCGTGAGGTCCTGGGGTGTGGGCAGCTCGACGCCCACGCGGGCGAGCGAGGCGGCGTCGTGCGGGTCCCAGCGCCGCACCGTGGGCGCGGAGGCTGACTGGAACCCCCACCAGAGGACGTCCTCGACGTCCTCGCCGAGCTCCACGAGGTGGTTCAGGCGCAGCCAGGGCGCCGCCTCGGCCGCCCCGAGCGCCTCGGCGCCGGGCGTGACGACGGAGGCGATGATCCGCCGGAGGTCCCTGCGGCCCACGTGCCGCAGCGGGGCCACGAGCGCCAGGACGCGGCGCAGCTGCGCGGCCGTGGGCTGCAGCCGTGGCACGACGGCGGCCCGCGCCGTGAGCGCCGCCGCGAACCAGGCCGTGGCGTCGACGAGCTGCGCCCCGCTGGGCAGCCGGTGCTCCGCGTCGGGGAGCAGGCCCGTGCTGAAGAGCCGGTCCAGGGTCGCGGCGAGCTCTGGGCCGAGGGTCTCGTCCTCGCCGATCGCCCGGATCGCGGCGTCCCACACGGGCCCGCGGGTGCCGGGCTCGCGGCTGAGCGCGCGCAGCAGGTGCCGGGCAGCGCGGCGCTTGACCGGAGAGTCCTCGAGCGTGAGGAACTCCGCGAGCAGGTGCACGCTGACCGGCTCCCACACGAGTTCGAAGAAGAGGGGGATGAGCTGGTCCTGGGCGCGCCACGCCGACCGGGCGCCCACGCCGAGCCGCGGGCTGCCGTGGTGGGCGAGGTACTGGTCCAGCACTCCGGTGGGGTCCGAGCAGACGACGGCCGTGCTCCCGTTGGCGCCGGCCGCGAGCCAGCGTGCGGCATGCTCGGCGGCCTCCCACTCGGTCTCCGCGGCCAGGACCGTCAGCTCGGGCGCGCGCGCGGGCTCCGGGGCCTCGCTGATCCTGACCCCGCGCCGGCGCAGAGCCCCGATGATCCGGCGCCACACGGCCGGAAAGGTCTCCTCGGGGTGCTGGAGCACGAGCTCGTCGATGCCGAGCGGCAGGGGAGAGGACTCGAGCTCCGCGAGCAGCTCAACGACGTCGTCCGCGAGCGACGGAGCGAGCGGGCCGTCCGCGGCCAGCGGGCGGCCCGCGTCCCTGCCGAGGCGCTCCGCGGCGGCGAGGGTCTCCAGCAGGGGCGACACCGCGCCGTCGAGCGTGCCGTCCCAGCCGTTGGCGACCGCATCGTCGCGGGCCGCGAGGAGCTCGTGAGCGGTGGACCAGGGATCGGCGGCGAGCGAGTGGTGGAACCAGGCGTCCGGCGCGTCGAGGTGCTCGAGCCGGCGCAGGTACTGGCTCACGCGCTCGGCGTTGGGCACCTCGGGGCGGGTGAGCCCGAGACGCGTCTGCAGGAGTCCGATGAGGTTCTTGCGGCCCACCCGCACACGGTTCAGCCCCGGGCTCGCGTACGCCCACGGCGCGCGATCGAGGAACCACCCGAACTCGACGATCATCTCCTCACCCTAGCCAACCCCTCCGACAGAACAGGCTCCCGGGCGGAACGTGGTGACCGGGCCGGATGCACCTACCCGCCGAGAACACCTGCATCTACGCTGGCGCCCACGCCGGCGACGCGGCGGGAATCCAGCGGAGGAGCAGCGGTGACGCGGACACCGATCGAGCGCATCAGCAGCAACGACCTCACCGTGCTCGCGACCGACCGCGGCCCAGTCCCCATGCAGATTGCCGCCGTCCTCGAATTCGGCCCGGGGGCCGCGCCCACCTTCGGGGAGGTCGCGGCCGCCCTTCAGGAGCGGATTCCCAGGGTCCCCCGCCTGCGCCGCCGGCTCCTGGCGCCTCCGCCCGGCTGCGGACGGCCGGTATGGATCGACGACCCGGAATTCACCCTGTCCCGCCACCTCGTCGAGGCCCACCCGCTCGCGGCCGACGAGCGGCTGCTGGACGCCGCCGCCCGGATCGCGTGCCAGCGGCTTCCGCGCGACCGGCCGCCGTGGGCGGCGCACTGGCTGCCCGGGGGACCGGACCGGCCGGCGGCCCTCGTCTTCGTGGCACAGCACGTCCTGGCGGACGGGCTCGGCGGCCTCGCGGTCCTCGCCGCCCTCGCGGATCCCGCGCCGGGGGCCGCGCCGGATCCCGCGCCGTGGGCCACGCCCGCGCCGGGCGCCACCCCGCCCGCACCGCCACCACCGGCCTTCCCCCAGCCTCCACCCCGGCCGAGCGAGCTCTTCGTGGACGCCTGGAGCGAGCGCCTCGGCGCCCTTGCTGCGGCCCCGCGCACGCTCGCGGCGGCCGCCGCCGGGCTGCGCGAGCTCGGCCTGCTCGGCCGCCGCAGCGGGAGCGGCGGAAGCGGCGGCGGCCCGCGGGAGCGGCTGCGCGCCCCGAACACGGCGTTCAACCGGCCCACGGGCAGCCGGCGCCGCATCACCGCCCTCTCGGTCCCGCTCGAGGACGTCGTCGAGGCCGCCCGCGCCCGCCGCTGCACAGTCAACGATGTGCTCCTCGTCGCCGTCGCGGGCGCCCTCGGCACCGCCCTGGCGGCCCGCGGCGAGGCGCCCGGGCGGTTCGTCGTCTCGGTCCCGGTCTCGTCCCGCGGGAGAACGGAGGCGGGCACGCTCGGCAACGCCAACGGCGTGGTCCCGGTCGAGGTCCCCGCCGACCCCGACCCCGCCGTGCGCCTCGCCCGCGTCGCCGCGCAGTCCCAGGCGCGCCGCACCGCGCCCCGCGGGACCTCCGCCGGCCCGCTCGGCGTCGCCTTCCGGGCACTCGCCCGCGCGGGAGCCTTCCAGCACTTCATCGACCGTCAGCGCCTCGTGAACACGTTCCTCTCGAACATGCGCGGGCCCGCCGAGCCGCTCTTCCTCGCCGGCAACCGGATCACCCGGATCGTGCCGGCGAGCATGACCCCCGGCAACGTGGGCGTGTGCTTCACAGTCCTCTCCTACGCGGGCCAGCTCGTCGTCGCCGTCCTCGGCGATCCGGACGTGGTCCCCGAGCAGGATCGGCTCACGGTGCTGCTGCACCGTGAACTGGCCCGGTTCACCGGGTAGCGTGGGCCCATGGAACGTCTCACCTCAGCCGACGGAACCACCATCGCCTACGACCGCCTCGGCACCGGGGCCCCGCTCATCCTCGTCTCGGGAGCCACCGTGGACCGACTCGGGGACGCCCACCTCGCGGACGCCCTCGCCGAGAGCTTCACGGTCTACAACTACGACCGCCGCGGCCGCGGCGACAGCACGGACACCCTGCCGTTCGCGCCCGAGCGGGAGATCGAGGACATCGGCGCCCTCCTGGACCGCGCCGCGCACGACGCCGGGACCGCGGCCGCCGTCGTCGGCCTCTCCTCGGGCGCCGCCCTCGCCGCGCGGGCCGCCGCCGCGGTTCCCGTGCGCGCGCTGGTGATGTGGGAGCCGCCGTTCATGACCGACGACGGCGGCCGCGCCCGCGCCCGCGAGTACACCGAGACCCTCGACGCGAGGCTCGAGGCCGGGGACCACGACGGCGCCCTGACCACCTTCCTGCGCTACGTGGGCCTGCCGGACGCGGCGATCGACAGCACCCGCCAGTCGCCCACCTGGGCCACCGCCGTGCGCCTCGCCCCGACCCTCGCGTACGACAACGCCGCGATGGGCCGGGACGGCGTGGTCCCGCAGGACGTGTTCGGCCGCATCGCCGCCCCGACCCTCGTGCTCACCGGCGGCGCGAGCCCGGCGTTCATGCCCGCCGCCGCCCAGGAGGCAGCCGCGGCCATCCCCGGTGCCCGCACGGGCACGCTCGAGGGGCAGACCCACAACGTCGACGCCGCCGTCTTCGCCGCGGCCGTGAAGGAGTTCCTCGCGGCACAGCAGACGCCCGCGTGACGCCCGCCCCGCCGGCTGACGCAGGCAAGGAAGGCTTCGGCGAGGCCCTCGACCGCGTCTCCGCGCTCGCCGAGGGCTTCGCGGACGCGGCCGCAGAGGCCGCGGACCAGGATCCGTACCTCGCCCAACCGGTGGCGGGCTGCCCCGGCTGGACGGTGCACGACCTCGTGGACCACCTCGCGGGCATCCACCGCTGGGCTGCCGCCGCGCTCGGCGCCGAGCACGCCCCGCGCCTCGAGGCGCGCCCGGAGACGGAGGCGCCCATCGGCTGGTACCGCGCGAGCGCGGCGCACCTGGTCGCCGCGCTGCGCGCCGCCGGGCCCGACGCCCCCGCGTGGACGCTCTGGGACGGGCGGACGGCGTCGTTCTGGGCCCGCCGCCAGGTGCACGAGCTCGCCGTCCACACCTTCGACCTCCTCGACGCCCTCGGCCGCGCGGACCTTTGGAGCGTCCCCGAGGACCTCGCCCTCGACGGCATCCAGGAGGTCCTCGAGGGCTTCTACCCCCGCCAGGTGAGGCTCGGCCGCTCGGGGGGACTGCCCGGCGTCGTCCGCTTCGCCGTGACGCACGACGACGGCCGGCCGGCGGCGGCGCTCGCCACGCCGGCGGTGTCGGGGAACGGGGGCGACCAGGCGCTGCTGGGCACGGTCGAGGGGCCGGCAGCGGAGGTCTACCTGGGGCTGTGGGGACGGCGGCCGCTGCCGGGTGCCCCCGAGGACCTCGCGGCGGCCCTGCGCGGCGCCCGCCTCACGCCGTAGCCCGTCCTCTCGCGCGGCTGGGACTGGATTCCGATTGACGTGAGACTCAGTTTCACGGTTCAATCGTCTGTGGCCTACGCCACAGTAGCTTCCTGCCGAGGAGTCCCCATGAACCTTGCCGCGTACCTCGAGTCCACCGCCGCCGCCCACGGAACGCGCACCGCCATCACGTGCGGGGAGGAGGCCTGGACGTACGCGGACCTCGCGTCCGCGGCCGCCCGCGTCGCCGGGCTGCTCGTCCGCTCGGGCGTGGAGCCGGGGGACCGGGTCGGGGTCATGCTGCCCAACGTGCCCGAGTTCGCGGCCCTCTACTACGGGGCCCTCCGCGCCGGGGCCGTGGTAGTCCCCATGAACCCCCTGCTCAAGCAGCGCGAGATCTCCTACTACCTCGAGGACTCCGGCGCCACGGTCCTCTTCGCGGCGGAGGACGTCGCCCAGGAGGCGGCCGAGGGCGCCCACGCCGGCGGGGCGCGGGTGGTCGCCGTCGGCCGCGGGACGTTCACCGCGGCGCTCGCGGACGAGGAGCCGCTCGGGCAGATCACGGAGCGCGCGGACGGGGACACCGCCGTCATCCTCTACACCTCCGGCACCACCGGCCGTCCCAAGGGCGCCGAGCTGACCCACAGCAACCTCATCCGCAACGCGGACCTGACCGTGCGCACCCTGCTGACGCTGACGTCCGAGGACGTGGTCTTCGGCGGGCTGCCCCTGTTCCACACCTTCGGCCAGACCTGCGCGCTCAACACGACGGTCATGGCGGGCGCGGCCATCGCGCTGCTGCCGCGGTTCTCCGCCCAGGCTGCGCTCGAGATCATCGGTGCCCAGCACGTGACCGTGTTCGCCGGCGTCCCCACGATGTACAGCGCGCTCCTCGCCGTGCCCGACCACCGCAGCTACGACACGTCCTCGCTGCGCGTGTGCATCTCCGGCGGCGCGGCGCTGCCCGTGGAGGTCCTGCACCGATTCGAGGACGAGTTCGGCTGCATTATCCTCGAGGGCTACGGACTGTCCGAGACCTCGCCCGTGGCCGCGTTCAACCACCCGGACCGCCTCCGCAAGCCCGGCTCGATCGGCACCGCCGTGGAAGGCGTCGAGCTGCGGGTCGTGGGGCTCGGCGGCGAGGAGGTCCCGCGGGGCGAGGTGGGCGAGATCGCGGTGCGCGGGCACAACATCATGAAGGGCTACTGGAAGCGGCCCGATGCCACGGCCGAGGCCATCCGCGACGGCTGGTTCCTCACGGGGGACATGGGCCGGGTCGACGCGGACGGCTGCTACGCGATCGTGGACCGGAAGAAGGACCTCATCATCCGCGGCGGCTACAACGTCTACCCGCGGGAGGTCGAGGAGGTCCTCTACGAGCACCCGGCCGTCGCCGAGGCCGCCGTGGTGGGCGCCCCGCACGCCGAGCTCGGCGAGGAGGTGGTCGCCGTCGTCGCCCTCAGCGCCCCCGGCGCCGCGACGGCCGACGAGCTGCGCGAGTTCGTGAAGTCCCAGGTGGCCGCCTACAAGTACCCGCGCGAGGTGCGGATCGTGGAGCAGCTGCCGAAGGGCCCCACCGGCAAGATCCTCAAGCGGGACCTGAGGGCCGGCCTGGCCGGCTGAGTCGGGCGACTCTGGGCGTCAGGGCCCGGGCCAGGTGCCGCGGCGCTCGGCCTCGCGGGCCTCGAGCGCCGCGGTGAGCCGCTCGACCCGCTCGGTCAGCGCCTGGACCTTCGCCTCGAGGCTCTGGTCGATGGCCTCGACCTCGGCCTCCACGTCCTGGACCTCGGCCGCGACCTCTTCGACCCCGGCCTCGAACTCCGCGGCGGTCTGCGACGTCATCGTCTCGACGAGCCACGCGGCGATGGAGGCGGTGACCACGCCGAGGACGGCGATGCCGGAGACCATGAGCGCCGCCGCGACGAGCCGGCCGATCACCGTCACCGGGTAGTGGTCGCCGTAGCCCACCGTGGTGATCGTCTCGAGGGCCCACCAGATCGCCGCCCCGAAGCTGCGGATGTTCGACCCCGGCACGTTCTGCTCGACGTCCTCGACCGTGAGCGCCCCGCAGTACATGAGCATCCCGGCCGCGGCGATCACGTAGACCACGAGGCGGCCGCGCAGGGCGTAGCCGGCCTTGTTGTGCACCACCCGCAGGAACGTCACGAGCCGCAGCGGCCGCAGCGCCGGCAGGGCCAGGATGGCGAGCTCGTGCAGGTTGCGCACGAACCACCGGCCGCGCCGGGGCGCGAGCCACAGCTGCCCGGCGTAGTCCACCACGAACACGGCCCAGGCGGCCCACAGCAGTCCCTCCGCCCACGCGCCCTCCCGCGGCGGCAGGTTGCCGATGACCTGCACGGAGTAGGCGCCGAGGAACACGAGGGCGGCCACGAGCGTGGGCCACTCGGTGAGCTTGCGCCAACGGTCCTGCGTCATGCCCGAAGGGTACCGCCGTCCGGCGCCTGTGCGGCCTCCCCGACTCACTTCTAGGCCGCCGGGAGCCCTAGCGGGGCGCGTCCGGCGGGGCGGCGGGGCGCGCGGTGGAGGCGCGGGGGATGAGCGTGGGGGCCAGCGTGCGGTGCGCTGCCAGCGCGGGCCGTCCCTGGATGGAGTTCAGGAGCGTGTCGACCGATGCCGCGGCGATGTCCCCGAAGGGCACCCGGACGGTGGTGAGGGGCACTGGGAGCCGTGCCACGAGGGGGATGTCGTTGTAGCCGACGATCGAGAGGTCCTTCGGGATGCTCAGCCCCGCCCGCTGGATGACCGAGGTGAAGCCGAAGGCCGTGTTGTCGTTGACGGCGAAGACCGCCGTGGGCCGACGCCGGGCGGCGAGGAAGGCCTCCGCTGCCGCCTCGCCGCTCTCCATGCTGAACGTCGACGGGTAGACCAGCTCGGGGGCGTCGTCGATGCCGGCCTCGCGGAGCGCCTGACGGTGGCCCTCACGGCGTGCGAGCGCCGTCGGCGCATGGTCGGGACCGGCCACGAGGCCGATCTCGCGGTGGCCGAGGTCGATGAGGTGGCGGGTGGCGAGGTACCCGCCCAAGGCGTCGTCGCCGACCACGCTCGGGCTCTCGCCGTACGACCGGAGGGCCAGCACATGGGGGATGCCGCGCGCGAGGAGCTCGGTGCACAGCCCCCCCTCGGTCGTCGCGGTCGTGAGGATGAGGCCGTCCACGCGCGAGGCGAGCATGGCCAGCCCGTTCTCCCGCTCGAGCGCCGGATCGTCATAGGTCGTCGCCACGAGCGCGTGGTAGCCGCGGGTGGCGCTGGCGGCCGCGATCTCCTCGAACAGCATGGCCATGACCGTGTCCGTCAGCCGGGAGACCAGCACGCCGACCGTGTTGGTCTGCTGGCGCCTCAAATTCGCCGCTGTGGGATTCGGCTCGTAGCCGAGGGACTCGGCGACAGCGCGGATGCGGGCCGCGGACGGGCTCCGGTAGAACCGGTGCTCGCGGTTCATGGCCCGCGAGACCGTTGACCGCGCGACGCCCGCGGCCGCCGCGACATCGGCGATCGTGGGCCGCGGCCCGCTCGATTCCCTGGTCTCCATGGTGCCTCTCCTGACCCCCTTGACGTGTCCTCGTGATCAAGCTTACAGTCGAAGCAATCGATAACGGAATCGATTGCACAAACTGGATCGATCACTCGAAGGAGAGCCACATGAGCACCATCGACCTCCGGGGCCTGGTCCCCGCCCCCGTCACCCCCTTCACCCGCAGCGGCGACGTCGACGTCGACGCCATCCACCGCCTCGGCGGCTGGCTTGCCGGGGTCGAGGGCGTCAAGGGACTCGTCGTCCTCGGCCACGCGGGGGAGGGCACGTTCCTGACCCAGGCGGAGCAGGCCCTCGTCATCTCCGCCTTCCGCGATGCAGCGGAGGGCCGGGTGCCGATCATCGCCGGCATCACCGGCGAGGGCAACAAGGTCGCCGCCGAGGAGGCCCAGCGGGCCGTGGAGGCCGGCGCCTCGGCGGGCCTCGTCTACCCCTCGCACGGCTGGCTGCGCTTCGGCTACCAGAAGGGTGCCCCCCAGACCCGGTACCAGGAGATCTACGAGACCAGCGGGCTGCCGCTGATCCTCTTCCAGTACCCGGACGCGACGAAGGCCACCTACGATCTGGACACCCAGCTCGAGATCGCCGCCCAGGAGGGCGTGTTCGCGACCAAGAACGGCGTGCGGAACATGCGGCGCTGGGACACCGAGATCCCCGTGCTGCGCGCGGCGTTCCCGGAGCTGCAGATCCTCACCTGCCACGACGAGTACCTGCTGCACACGATGTTCGACGTCGACGGCGCGCTCGTCGGCTACGGCGGCCTCGCGCCCGAGCCGCTCGTCGAGCTCATCGCCGCGGGCAAGGCCAAGGACTACGCCAAGGCCCGCGAGGTCCACGACCGCCTCCTGCCCGTGACCAAGAACGTCTACCACCGCGGGTCCCACATGGAGGGCACGGTCGCGCTCAAGGAGGGCCTCGTCGCCCGCGGCATCCTCGAGCACGCCACGGTCCGGCACCCGCTCCTGCCCCTCGCGCCGGGAGCCCACGACGAGATCGCCCTCGCGCTGGCCTCCGCCGGCCTGGGCCGCGTCGGCGCCCCGGCCCGCGCCTGAGCCGTCCCGGCACCGAACTGGACGCACGACGGCGGGCGCCCGCCCGCCGTCGTGCGTCCCCAAGCCTTCCGGCACCGAACCCGCTGCCCCTTCCTCCGCGAGGGGCCCGGGCTATTGAATAGAGCCCACCTCAACGACGAGGAAGCGCACATGATGTCCATCATCAAGGGAGCCCCCAGCGTGGGCACCGCAACCCTCTACTCGCGCCGCGAGATCCGCCTCATCCTGGCCTTCGCCCTGCTGGGCACGCTCTTCGACGGCGCCGAGCTGAACCTCATCGGCTACCCGCTCGTGTACATCTCCGGCAGCCTGCATGTCTCCACGATCGCCCTGATCACCGTCGCGACCGTGCAGGGCTTCGCCTCGATCCTCGGCGGCTTCGTCTTCGGCACCCTCGGCGACACTCTCGGGCGCCGGCGCACGTTCGCGATCTCCGTCGTCGCCTTCGGCATCGCGGCGACCCTCGGCGGCCTCGCCGTCAACTACGAGATGTTCATGGCCACCCGCGTCCTCGCAGGGGTCGGCATGGGCGGCCTCTTCGGCCTGTCCTTCTCGATGTTCACCGAGTGCTGGAAGACCGCCCGCCGCGGCACGATGGGCGGGATCATCCAGGCCATGTACTTCGTCGGAGAGATCCTCACCGAGGGCGTCCTCTTCCTCTTCCTCACCGTCCTCGGCCACGACCTCGGCTGGCGAGCCGGGTACATCGGCATCGGCGTCATCAGCACGGTCATCGGCATCGCCTCGCTGAAGCTCCTGCCGGAGTCCAAGCAGTGGCTCGCCTACCAGCAGCACCTCAAGGCCGGGACCGTGCCCGAGGACCTGCGTCGCACCAAGGTCCCCGTCGTGGACATCTTCAAGCCGCAGTTCGTCGTCGGCACGGTCCTGTTCATGGTCCTCTCGACGGCCATGTTCCTCACCACGAACTCCGTCGGCGCCTATCTCTCGACCTACCTGCTGGCCACCCAGAAGCTTCCCCTCGGCACGGTCAGCCTCATCGTCCTGATCGGCTACGTGGCCACGATCATCGCCTACACGGCCACCGGGGTCGTCTCGGACACGATCCGCCGCAAGTACGCCTTCACCCTCGCCTCGGCGATCGGGACTGTCGGCTTCGTCTGGTTCCTCGTGCTCCTGGGCACCCGGAGCGCGCACGTCGGTCCCGATTTCTGGGCATGGCCCGCGTTCTGGGCCCTCATGCTCTGCGCCGGTGCGGCGGGCGGCTTCGGCGTCCTCGGGGTGTGGATGTCGGAGTTCTTCCCCACCCGCATCCGTTCCACCGGCTCCAGCGCGAGCTACTACGTGGGCCGCGGCCTCGGCGCCGGCATCTTCCCGCTCTTCGCCCTCACCCTCGCCGGCTCCGTGCCCTTCGCCCTCGCGCTCGGCATCATCGGGCCCGTCGCGGGACTCGTGTTCTCCCTGATGGCCCCCGACCGCACGGGAAGGGCCATCGCGGACCTCGA